>JAPWUW010000006.1 GCA_028275325.1 Anaerolineae bacterium
GAACTCCGAACCGCTGCTCCTCATCGATGATTACCAGGCCAAGATCCTTGAACCGCACATCATCCTGCAGGAGCCGGTGCGTGCCGATGACTATGTCCACTTCCCCGCGTGCCAGGGCATTCACTACCCGATCCTGCTCTTCATCGGCAAGGAACCGACAGAGCATCTCCACCCGTACGGGGAACGGAGCAAGCCGCCGCCGGAAGGTCTCGAAATGCTGCTGCGCAAGCACGGTTGTCGGTACAAGCACAGCGACCTGCTTGCCGCTGATTACGGCCTTGAACGCCGCCCTGAGTGCTACCTCCGTCTTGCCGTAGCCAACATCGCCCGCGATGAGCCGGTCCATTGGGCGGCCGCTTTCCAGATCCCTCTTCACGGCCTCTATGGCTCGCAGCTGGTCCTCCGTCTCCTCGTAGGGGAAGCTGCGCTCCAGCTCATCCATCCACGCGTCGTCCTGAACGCACGCGAATCCCTTGGCCAGGGCCCGCGCCGCATAGAGCTCAAGCAACTCGTCAGCGATGCTCTCAACAGCCCGGGCTGCTCGCGCCTTGGTGAGCTCCCACTCCACGCCGCCAAGCCGCGTGAGCTCCGGCTCACCACCTCCCAGGCCGACATAACGCGCCACGCGATCGGCCTGATGCGTTGGCACGTACAGGCGATCCCCTTCCGCGTATTCTATCTCCAAGTATTCCTTCTCGACGCCAAGATCCGTGCGGCGAACCAGGCCGCGAAACCGGCCAACTCCGTGGTTTATGTGCACGACGTAGTCTCCGGGACCAAAAGCGCCGGTAAGCTCGACGGGATCCTTCGGCCGCCTCAGCACCCGCCGCTCTGCCGGGCGAGCCGAACCAGAGAGCTCCAAGTCGGTCAGCAGTGTGTGGAGTTCGCCCTGCTCCGTGGCCATTTGCCAGCCTTCCGGATACGAGCCCTCAAGCAACACAAGGCCACGCGGCGGCCCAGAAAGCTCCTGAAGCGGGGCGGCTCCCCAATCCCGCTGGCGCAATAGCTCCGCCAGACGCCGAGCGTGGCGAGAGACAATAACAGCTGAACCACGCTCTGCGCCCTCGGCCGCAAACAGAAGCGCGCGCTGTAGCTGCCCAGCAAAGTGCGGCACGGGTGAGAAGATTGGCCAAAGCGGCCCAGCTTCTTCACCGGCGCTTGTACCCAGTTCTACAGCATTGTGCCGCAACCATTCCAGCAACCCTTCCGCAGGCAGTAGCGGTGCGGGCAGTCCTTCCGGGACATCCCCCGCTTCCAAGGCCCGTGCGTGGGCCGCGGCAAACGCTTGCTGGTAAGCCACCACGGCAGCCTCTACAAGCGACAAATCGTCGACAAACACCACTGTCCCTGCAGCGGCCGCGTAATCCAGTAGGCTCGCCGTCGGCCGATACAGCAGTGCCAGATAGGGTGCAAACGCCGCTGGCAAAACCCCTTGCTCCAAGGCCGCCAGGTCCTCTGCCAAGCGCTGCAAGGCGCCTGCATGGCAGTTCTGTGCAGCCACGCTCCTGAGAGCAGCTGCAGCAGCCAGTCTATCCCCTGCGGCGGCCTCGCAGGCGGGCCCAAGCAAGGCGCGTTCGACCACGAGGCACGAGCGCTGCGTGGCAGGGTCATACAACCTGAGCTCCTCAATCATGTCTCCAAAAAAGTCGCACCGCACTCCGCGATCAGCTCCAGGCGGCACATAGTCAACAATGCCTCCATGTTGAGCAAACGTGCCTGGCTCGTCCGCGACTGACTGCCGGCGGTAGCCATTTTCCACCAGCTGCTGCAAGAGTTGAGAAAGCGCAAAGGGCATACCCGGTCGCAGATACGCTAACCTCTCCCGAAACGCCGCCACCGGGGGCAGCGGCACCAAGGCCGCGGCCCCAGTAGCCACGATTGCCACCGCGTGCTCCCTTTCCGCAAGCAGTGCCTGCAGCACAGCAAGCCGTTGGCCGATGGTTTCCGTCGACCAGGGGATGGGCTCAAAGGCAAAGGCTTCCGGCTCCAGCATTACCATGCCGCGTCCAGGTGCAAAAGCCTGTAAGGCTTCCACGAACGTGCGGCCGCGCTCCTTGTTGGCAACGATCACAAGTACATGCCGGCTGAGGTCCTCCAGGAGGGCAGCAACAGCAAGCGGCCGACCGGCGGGGATAACCCCGAGGGAAGTCGGCAGCCGCTGCTCCCCAGGCGCAAACCTGGGGAGCAGCGCTCGATAGGCCTGCTGACGCCTCAATATGTCGAGTAAAGGCGTGAGATTGCTCATAGCTGGGCCTTAGCGCTATTGTAGATGGTCATGGCCTTCTCAACGCCTTCGCGCAGGAACGTCATCACTGCGCCGCATGCCCTGTCCAGCAGGAGCGGGAGTACCTGTCCTTCCTCAGAGGTGAATGGCGAAAGGACGTAGTCCCGCACGCTGCCTTCCTGTGGCCGCCCAATCCCGACGCGCAAGCGCGCAAAGCGGTCCGTCCCCAGCGCAGCGATGATCGAAAGCACGCCGCGGTGTCCAGCTGCGCTTCCCCCGGGGCGCAGGCGCAACCGGCCGAACGGCAAGTCGACATCATCGTGCACGACTAGCAATTGCGCCGCCGAAATGCCATACTGCCGCAACAGCTGGCACACAGCTGCACCGCTCTCATTCATGAAGGTAAGTGGCTCTGCCAATATGACATACACGTCCCCGAGGCGTGCTTCCCCGGCTCGGTACAGCCCGCTGCCGCATCGCAGCGCTACGCCGGCGCGGCGCGCTAGCTCGTCCACAACCATAAAGCCAATGTTATGGCGCGTTCTAGCATAATCCTGCCCGGGGTTGCCGAGGCCAACAATGAGCGCCTTCGCTTCGTTCTCCCGCACAGATCAAACCTGCCCAACACATTCAATAGAGCCGCACAGCTCCAAAAAGGCCCGTGGACACGCAGACCTCAACACCAGTGAGGTCGAGCAGAAAGGCTGGCCGCATTCGCCAGCAGCGCGACAGCCCTCAACGCGTGAGCAGGCGGATGAGAGCGTTGAGAGCCTGCTTGAGCAAGGCCAAGAAGCCCACAATGGCAAAGGTGCCCAGCGCAAAAACTGCGCCCCTCACAACAGCTGCCGCCAAGCCACGAAAGTCGAGCCCCAACTGGGCCAGCATCTCCCGCGCGACACCGGAGGCCAGCTCGGAGAGGCTGTCGGCAAGCCCACTCCCGAGGTTACCGCTTGACGCAGTTGATGGCCGAGCCACAGGCGTCACCGTAAACGCCAGCAGGGTTGTCGGAGATGCGACTCGCGTGATGAGCACCTCCACCGTCGGCAAGGAGGTGGGTGTAGGCGTCTCAACAGGGGGGGTGGGGGTGGCTGTCTCAGTAGGGGTCGGCGTCTCGGTGGGCAGCGGTGCCGCGTTCTGGACTGCTATCTGCCTCACCACCGCTTCGATGTAATTGCCCGTCTCATCCACAACAACGAGCCGCAAGCTATAGCTGCCGTCAGGCACGGCACGCGTATCCCACTGCAGCAAGACTCCATCCTGGACCTGTGTGCGCACCAAATCGCCAATGACAACCCAGTTGGCGCTCGGCTCAGCAGCATACTCGACTTTGTAGAAACTGAAGCGCGGATGGATGGCTGTGCCCGTGATCAGAACTGTGCCGTGCACCACAGCACCTGGCTGCGGCGAGCTTATGCGGGCCACCCCCTCCTGGCCAAGGGCAACCATTGCCCCAGCCCACTGCACGGCGGCAACCAGCGCGGCAGCCAGCACACCGCGCCAAACGCGCTTATATGCCCTAGCTAGTTCAGGCCTGGCCATCACCGTACCTACGGAAGAACAGGGACGCGTTTTGACCGCCAAAACCAAATGCGTTAACGAGCACTCCGTGAACAGGAGCACACACGTTAGCCCGAATGGCGTTCACAGGGCACTCGGGGTCCTTGTTCCTCAGGTTGAGCGTGCCCGGGATCACTCCCTCTTGCAGAGCGCAGACCGCCATAACCGACGAGATGGCACCAGCAGCCCCAAGAGTGTGGCCAATGCTGTACTTGTTGGACATCACCGGCACCTTCTCGCCCAGGACCTGCGCAATCGCCTTGCTCTCTGAAATATCGTTAAGCGGCGTCCCGGTACCGTGAGCGCAGACGAATGTGACGTCTTCTGGCGTTGCACCAGCATTGCGCAATGCCGCCTGCATGGCTCGAGCCGCCCCTGTGCCATTCGGGTCCGGCGCGGCAATGTGGTAAGCGTCCGCCGTGACACCATATCCCGCTAGCTCGCACAGAATATCAGCGCCGCGCGCCTGTGCATGCTCTTCGCTCTCAAGAACGAGCACCGCTGCCCCTTCCGAAAGGACAGTGCCATCCCGTTCGACATCAAAGGGCAAACAGGCCCGCGCGGGGTCGTCATCCCTCCGGGAAAGGGCACCCAACCTGCCAAAGGAAGCCACTGCAAGAGGCGTGGTCACCGATTCGCTGCCGCCAGCAAGCGCCACATCGACAGTGCCATCTGCTACTAGGCGCATGGCGTCGCCAATAGCCATGCACCCGGTTGCACAGGCACCCACTGGGCAAAGGACCGGCCCATGGATGCCCAGCAGTATGGCCGTCAGGCACCCGGCCATATTGCCAATCACGGCCGGAATCAGCGTTGGGCTTACACGACGGGGCCCACCCTCCCGAAGCAACACTGCCTCTCGCTCGACGATGCCGAACCCTCCAATTGCCGTCCCAATCACAGCGGCGACCCGCTCGCGATCCAGCCTCTGCAAGTCAAGCTTGGCCGCACGCACAGCATCGAAAGCTGATGCAACTGCAAATTGCGCAAAACGGTCGGCCCTGCGCGCCGCTTGCTTATCCATATAAAGGGTCGGGTCAAACCCATCCACTTGCCCCGCCAAGCGAGAGGGGAAGCCTGTCGCGTCCCAATCGTTGATTGGCCGAATTCCACATACCCCTGCAAGCAGGTTTTGCCAAAACGCAGCAACCGTGTTGCCAATGGGCGATACTATGCCCAACCCAGTGACTACCACACGCCGAGCACCGCACCCAGTGCCCATCCTAACCGCTCGCTCCATGCCCAGTATCGACCTCGTGAATCAAAGATCAAGTTAACGAGTCTAGCAGCTGCGCAAACCCTTGACAAGCGGGGCTGCACGCTCTAGCATTCAGTGCACTGGCCCCTCCAGCATCCGGTACAGTGTAGCAAAACGGGAGCATGACAGCAGGGGCGGAGCTCCGTTGGGCACCAAGAAAGCCGCTTGGCGGGAGGATTACCCATGATCAGGATCGTGACAGATAGCACAGCTTACGTGGCCCCTGAGGTCATCGATCGCTTCGGGATTGTGGTGGTTCCGTTGAGGGTGATCTTCCCGGGAGAAACATATCGGGACGGCGTTGATATGACGCCAAACCACTTCTACCGCCTCCTGCGCTCCTCGCCCGTGCTGCCGACGACCTCTCAGCCTCCAGCGGCCGAGTTCGTGGAAGTATTCCGGTCTTTGCCACCACAGGACACCATCTTGACAATAACAATTTCCAGCAAGCTGAGCGGCACGCTTGCCGCCGCTGAGGCGGCGCGCCGCGAGTTGCCTGAGCGCGACATAGTTCTTTTTGACTCTTATGGCACTTCTGCCATGCAGGCCTTCATGGTCGCGTGGGCTGCAGAGCAGGCCGCTGCCGGCCGAGCGCTTGAGGACATCATGCGCGGCCTTGAGATCCTGCGAGCACGCACCACCACGTTCTTTACGGTCGACACGCTCGAGTACCTCCAGAAAGGAGGGCGCATTGGGGGGGCCGCGGCCTTGGCGGCCTCAATTCTGCGCATACACCCTGTGCTCACGCTCAAGGAGGGACGTATCGAGGCCTGGGGAAAGGTGAGGGGCAAGCGCAAGGCTCTCCAGGCCATGATCGAGGCCACGAGGGCTGGAACTGGCGAGGGAGAGAGCATCCGCGCCGCGGTCATACATGCCGCTTGCCCAGAACAAGCGGAGGAATTCCGCCGCGAGGTGCAGGAGGCACTTCACTGTCCGCTTCCGCAGCTTGCGGAGTTCAGCCCCGTCATCGGGGTGCATGTTGGGCCGGGCACGATTGGCTTGGCCGCTTACGACTGCGCTTGGCTCGTAGGGCAACCGTAGGGTTTTCGTCATGCCGGCCGGGACGGGAGCTGCTACTCTAGTGCACGAAGTAGTTCTTCTCCTCCTTTTCACATAGATGGGGAGCCGAGGCTGCAGGCCAGTGGCTCCCTGTTGCCTTTTTATGCCAGATTGGAGAGACGGCATTCTTGATTGCACGGACAGCCAATTGCCTTTACCGCTGAGCCTCGTTTGACAGGCTCCCTCGGTAGGTCTATAATGAGCCCGGCTTGGCGGACCCGCCACAAATGCGGCCATCGTTTGGGATGTCAACGGGGGATGGACTCGGCGAAAGGGCGAGCGTGGCCCCGTTTTTGTGTGTCTGGTGACCGAACCACAGCTGATTCTTGCAATGGGCTTGGCGTGAATTTCCCAACCAGAGGCCCAAGCTACGTGGCTCGAGTACTTCGGCGCACGCGCAGTGGGGCTCTCATTGGCCGTCCCTGATTTTCCCCTGTGTGTCCTCGGGCGGCGGTTGCAGAAGGAGCGGACGGGCAAGCCGATACTTCCTTTGTGGAGGATCTAACAGATGCATGGTGTCGTTGGCGCCACGCCCCTCGAGATGGCGGGGTTGTGGTCGGTAATGGTGATTGCAATTCTGGCGCTCCTCTACGCTGCTTTCTTGGCAAGGCAGGTTCTGGCCTGGGATAAGGGCACTGCCCGGATGCAGGAGATCTCCGCGGCGATCAGCGAAGGGGCAAACGCTTATCTCCGGCGCCAGTTCCGCGCGATTGTCTCGCTCATCGTCGTGTTGGTTGTGGCTGTTTACCTCACGGCAGTGACGCAACCAGACATCTCCATCCGCTTAGGCAGAGCTGGCGCGTTCCTCATGGGTTCGCTCTTCTCGGCTGCTGTCGGTTATCTCGGCATGAACATGGCAGTGCAGGGGAACGTGCGGGTCGCTTCTGCTGCGCGCACGAGCTTCCATGAGGCGCTGCGCATCTCCTACCGGGCCGGCACAGTCACAGGCATGCTCACCGATGGCCTTGGCCTCCTCGGCGGCACGCTCATTTTTATCCTGTACGGGCCGAATGCACCGGAAGTGCTCTTGGGTTTTGGCTTCGGCGGCACGCTTCTGGCGCTGTTCATGCGTGTTGGCGGCGGGATCTACACTAAGGCCGCTGACGTCGGCGCCGACCTCGTGGGCAAGGTAGAGCAGGGGGTGCCAGAAGACGACCCGCGCAATGCCGCCGTCGTTGCCGACCTCGTTGGGGATAACGTTGGCGATTGTGCCGGCATGGCGGCAGACATCTTCGAATCCTACGAGGTCACAATGGTTTCCGCGCTCATTTTGGGGCTGCTGCTATCGCCGCGGGGCGGCCCTATTGACCTGCGCTGGATCATCTTCCCCTTGCTCGTGCGTGGCATCGGCGTCGTGAGCTCAATCATAGGGACGTATGCCGTGGCCTGGTGGCCCGTGGGCGAAGACGCCTTCAAGGCCATGGACTTGAGCTACGACCTTTCTTCTGTCATCTCCACTGTGAGCTTCGGCCTGCTGGCTTACTTCTATGTCCACGATATGCGCGTCTTCTTCAGCACCGCTGCAGGGATTCTGCTCGCGGTGGGCTTCAACAAGTACACTGGCTATTTCACGCACCCGTCGCGCACGCCAGTCAAGCGGATCGCTGAGGCAAGCCAAACTGGAGCTGCAACGCTGCTCCTGCGCGGGCTTGCTGTGGGGATGGAGAGCTCAGTCTGGGCACTCGTTATCATCGCCCTCACCATCGTTGCGTCGATACTCATTTACGGCAGCGACCCGAACCCCGTATTTGTCCTGTACGGGATCGCCATGGCGGGGATTGGGATGCTCACGCATACTGGCAACAACGTCTCCATGGATGTGTTTGGCCCAATCTCCGACAATGCCCAGGGCATCACTGAGATGGCAGATCTGGAGCCCAGGGCTCGGCAGATCATGGCAGACCTCGATTCCGTCGGCAACACAACCAAAGCGATCACGAAGGGCATAGCGATCGCCTCAGCAGTTCTCGCAGCTACTTCGCTGTTCGGCGCCTTCACACATCACGCCGGCATTCACACCGAGGGTGCATTCACGCTCCAAGTGTTCGACATTGCCGACCCGCGCGTGTTTGTGGCCGTGCTTCTGGGCGGGGCTATCCCCTTCCTCTTCAGCTCGCTCGCGATACTCGCTGTGGGGCGAGCTGCGTCCCTGGTTGTGGTTGAGGTCCGCCGACAGTTCCGGATTCCGGGACTGATGGAAGGCAAGGTCAAGCCCGACTATGGCCGGGTGGTCGATATTGTGACCGCCGCAGCCCAAAAGGAGCTGGTCAGCCTCGCGCTCATTGCGATCCTGAGTCCTGTTGTCATTGGCCTGCTCCTTGGCATGCACGCACTGGGCGGGTTCCTGGCTGGGACAATCGTCACTGGCCAGCTCCTCGCCGTGTTCCTGGCGAACACAGGCGGTGCGTGGGATAACGCCAAGAAGCTCATCGAGGACGGTCTGTATGGCGGCAAGGGCTCGCCTGCGCATGCCTGTGCAGTCATTGGCGATACGGTAGGTGACCCGCTGAAAGATACAGCTGGACCAGCGCTCAACCCGATGATCAAAGTTGTGAACCTCGTGAGCTTGCTCGTGCTTCCGGTGATAATGATAGACGAAGGCCGGCTGACGGCATGGAAGGTCGTTGTCGCGCTCGTCTGCCTGGCGTTCATCGTGTGGGCCATCATGCGTAGCAAGCGAGAGCAGATCATCGAGCTTGAGGAACAGCCGATCGGCGTGCCTGCCGGCGGCAAGTAAGCTTAGCGCGGGATTGTTGCCAACTGGCAGCTCAAGGGGGGCGGCCTGCGCCGGCCCCCCTTGCTGTCGTCACTCGGTGCTTTGAGTTCTGCCCTCCGCTGCCGCTTGGAAGTGTGAGAGCTGTTCGGCAAGCTGTTGCAGGCGGGCGCTCACACGCTGGTGCAATGAGCCATCAGGGTAAGAGCCATCTGGACCGGGCTTTCCCGCCTCGAGCCCTGTGAGCAGGGCAACCCCATCGTCCACGTCGTCGATTGCCCACACGTGGAACTCGCCCCGGCGCACGGCCTCCACGATATCCTCGCGCAGCATGAGGTGCCGCACGTTGCGACGCGGTATGATGACGCCCTGCTCACCGGTCAAGCCCTTGACCCGGCAGGCCTCGTAAAAACCCTCGATCTTCTCCGTCACTGCACCAACGGGCAGAACGTGGCCCTGCTGGTCGACAGCGCCCGTCACAGCAATGGCTTGCCGGAGCGGCACCTCGGCCAAGGCTGAAAGCAGTGCATATAGCTCAGCCAGCGAGGCGCTATCCCCCTCGATGCCCTCGTACGATTGCTCGAAGGCGATTGTCGCTGAGAGGCTCAGTGGCCTCTGGCTGGCATACTTCCAGCCAAGGTACCCGCTGAGGATAAGGACGCCCTTGTCGTGGATTGGGCCGCTGAGCTTCACCTCCCGCTCGATGTTCACGACGCCTGCTCGCCCCATGAAAACCCTGGCCGTGATCCGCGAGGGTTTGCCGAAGGCATAGTCCCCGAGCATAACAACAGAAAGACCATTGATCTGCCCTACGGTCTGGCCTTCGGTTTCCAACACCAGCGTACCCGCCGCAATCGCCTCAAGCAGCCGGTCTTGCACGTAGCGCGAGCGGTATGCGCGTTCGTCCACAGCCCGCTGAACATGCTCTGCTTCCACGAACTTCGAGCCGACACTCCTCGCCCAATGGGCGGATTCGCGAATGATGTCGACTATGCTCGCCATGCGCGTGGTGAGCTTATTCTGATCTCCAGCCACCCTTGCGCCGTACTCGACGATCTTTCGCACCGCAGCGGTGCTAAAATGTGGCAGTCGCTCTTCCTGGCAGCGTGTGCTGATGAAACGGGCATAGTGGCCAATGTTGTGCGTGTTCCAATCCATATCCACGCCAAAATCTGCCCGAACCTTGAAAAGCTCCTCGAAATCTGGATCCAAAGCGTAGAGCAAGTAGTAGATAGCTGGCGGCCCAATCAGCACCACCTTGATGTCCAGCGGGATGGGTTCCGGCGTGAGGCCTGCAGTGGCGAACACACTGAACTCCTGCCGGAAGCTTTCCACGCGTATTTCCCTCTGGGCAAGGCAGCGTTTGAGCGCTTCCCACGCGAACGGGTCCCGCAGGAGAGCTTCTGCCTCGACGACGAGGTAACCGCCGTTGGCCTGGTGCAGCGCACCCGCGCGGATCATGGTGTGGTCGGTCACGAGAGTGCCCATCTCGGCGCGGTGCTCGACCCTGCCCAGCAGGTTGTAGTAGCTGGGGTAGCTTTCGAGCACTATCGGAGCACCTACCCTGTCGGAATTGTCCACAAGCAGGTTGACGCGGTAGCGGTCGAGGAGGCCCCCACCAGCAGCTGACGCCCCTGGCCGCCCAGCTGCTGATGCCATCGACTCTTTCAATGTTGGGGCGTTGTTCTGGATGTCGGCCAAGACAGCGTCGAGGTAGGCCTGCACATCTGGGCAATCGGCGAATGCCTCCCGTACCGGCTCAAGCAGCGGCCGCACGGCGTTCGCCGCCACCTCGCGATCGAGAACCTCAAGCTGCTCGCGAAGTTCCCGCTCGAGCTCGCGCAGTTCCCTCAGAACGCGCTCAAGTTGCGCTTGCAGTTCGGGATGTACGGCTTCGAGCTCCTGCTTCTTGGCGTCTTCGAGCTTCTCGAACTCCTCCGGGGACAAGATCCGGCCATCGACATAGGGGACAAACGCCAGCCCTGCTGGCGTGCGCACAAGGGCGTGCCCTCGAGCTTCCGCAAAGGCACTCAAGGCGCGAAACCTCTCCGTGCGAGCTGCGTCAAGCTCCTGGCGAAGCCGGGAGATGTGTTCCTGGTACACGTCGCTTTCGAAGGCTCGCGGCAGATCCTCGCGCAATGAACGAATGAGCCGCTCCATTGCCTGCTGCAACACCCGCCCTCGCCCTGCCGGCAGGCAAAGTGCCCGTGGCCGGAATGAGATGTCGAAGTTGTAGACATAGCACCAGTCGCTGGGCACCTTCTCGCGCGCTGCCCTTCGGCGCAAATACTCCATGACGGTCGTGGTCTTGCCGGCACCAGGTGGCCCCATGACGAAAACGTTGTAACCCTGCGAGCGCATGCTGACGCCAAATTCAATCGCTCGCGTAGCCCTCTCCTGACCGAAGATCTCCTCCAGTTGAGGCACCTCAGCCGTGCTGGCGAAGGTCAGGACCTCACCATCGCACCAGCGGCGAAGCTCTTCGGGCCGCAGTTCAAAATCCTGGGCCATAGTCCCCCTCCAAGGCACACGCCATTATAGGCTGGCTTCAATGCAGCGCCAATCGGCCGACCAGGCAAAAGGGGAAAGCAGGTGTCTCCAGCAAGAGCTGACGCGCCAACAATTGGCAGTGCAGGCCGCTGCTTTGCTGCGGCTCCCACCCTGCTGAGCGCATAAGCCCTATTGGGCTTTTCTACGCATTGTACCTAGGTCCTACAGGCTAGACGGCTCCTTGTGATAGAATGTCTGCACTTCGATCTCTAGTGTGAGGAGTCGTCTTGGCGAACCGGAGGTTGCCGCGCTTGCGCGTTACCACTGGTTCTGCATGGGCTTTCGCGCTTGCCATTGCCTCCGTGCTGTGCGTGGGGACGCTGGGCTACCGAGCCATAGAGGGGTGGCCCCTCCTTGAAGCCTTCTACATGACGGTGATCACCGTGACCACCGTTGGCTTCGCGGAAGTGCACCCCCTTTCGCCCGTCGGCAGACTTTTCACGGTGTTGCTCATCGCTGCAGGGGTTGGCACAGCTGCCTACGCAGCGTCCCAAGTGGCTGAACGAGTCCTAGAGGCCGGGTTGACGAATGCATTTGAGAGGCGGAGACAGAAACGAATGCTTGCGCAGATGTCTGGTCACTACATTGTTTGCGGTTATGGTCGGTTGGGCAGGATAGCTGCGCAGGAACTCCTGTCGCAGGGGGCACAGGTCGTGGTTGTGGATCCCGACCCCAATAATGTCGCTCTCTGCGCAAGCCAGCGAATTGCCTGTGTACAGGGAAGCGCCACCGAGGATGCCGTGCTGCGAGAGGCTGGTGTAGAGCGGGCGCGAGGCCTGCTGGCCACCCACGATTCGGATGCCGAGAATGTCTACATAGTGCTCTCCGCCCGTGCGCTGAACCCGCAGCTTTTCATCGTCGCGCGCGTAGAGCTCGAGGAATCCGAACCAAAGCTCATCCGTGCAGGAGCCAACCGCGTGCTTGCTCCTTACGCGATCGGAGCCAAGCGCATGGCGGCCCTGGCGCTACGGCCAACCGTTGTGCACTTCCTCGACGTGATCACTAACGCCCAGGACCTGCAATTGTGGATGGAAGAGGTGCCTATTGGCCCAGCCTCACCTCTGGCAAACATGACGCTGGCTGAGCTCGACGTACAGCGCCGGACAGGGGCTCTCATTGTCGCGTTCGTCTCTCCTGAGGGCCGAGTCATCACCAACCCTCCGCAAGAGACAGTCCTCTCCCCTGGCAGCAAGCTCATCGCCCTAGGGCGCACGGCTCAAGTGCGTATGCTTTGCGAACTTGCGGCAACGGGCACCTGTACTCTGCCCCCTGCAGGTTGATGCCTTGCGCCAAGCCGAGCCCGCGGCACGGGGCGTGAGCTCAGTAAGGGCTTGCCCGGCTGCAAGGAGATCGCCCTCTCCTGCGGCAGCAGCCTGGCGTTGCCTCTTTTGGGTGCTAGTCTTCCTTGTGCTCCTGCCCGGCTGTGTGGAGCGCGATGCCGAAGCGCACTACAGGCGTGAAGTTCTCGCGATCGTCTCGCAAGAGCGATTCAGCCTAGCCCGGTGGGAAGTTGGGGCACTCGCCCAGGAGGCCTTGGAGCGCTCCTGCGCTCGCGGCACTCCCGAGGCGCCTGCGGGGGAGGACCCGGTTTCAACCTACTTGGCAGTCGCCGCGCGGCTCCACGCGGTCCGCAGCCAAATCGAAGCGGCAGCAGCGCAGCATGCAGACGACAACGCCGTCAGGCAGCTCGAGGAGCAGGAACAGGCCCTTCGCTCCTTAGCCACGGACCTGCGCCCGCAGGCCGAACGGGTGCTCGAGGCCCAGTTCGCACAGGTGCTCGCGGAGAAACGGATCGGTTGGTTTGGGCTCCCTCTGCCACCCGTGATCTTCCGCTTCACGGAACCGCCCAATTACCTCATCCTGTCGCCACGGGATGAGATACGCGTGCGCTTCAGTGTCTACCTGGAACCAGGGCTCACATTAGCGCGCATCCAGCAACTTGAGAAGCAGCTCGAGCAGCAACTGCCCAACACAAGCGCCCTTATCTCGCCGACGGGCGGGTTCTCTTCCTGGCCCACAATGATCGTCGACCGGGCATCCCTTGCCTGGATTGTACACACAATAGGCCACGAATGGGTGCATCTGTACCTTGCCCCCTTTCCCCTCGGGCGCGCCTACGATTCCAGCCCCGACGCGCGCGCCATAAATGAGACCGTCGCCGATATCGCCGGCATCGAAATAGGCGATATCGTGCTCCGGCAGTTCCACAACGAGTTCGCCATACCCACACCTGGAGGAGCTGAGCGCCAGAACAGCCACGCTGTTCCCGGCCCATCGGCAGCTTTCGACTTTGATAGCGAGATGCGCCTGACGCGCCAAGTCGTCGAGAGGATGCTGGCTGAGGGCAGAATTGACGAAGCCGAGCGCTACATGGAGGCCAGACGACTGGAATTTCTGGCACACGGTTATTATATCCGTCGGCTGAACCAGGCGTACTTTGCCTTCCACGGGACATATCGCACCGGGCCCGCAGCCCCGCCCGAGGACCCGATTGCGCCACGCCTGCGAGAGCTGCGCGCAAGGAGCACCGACGTCGGCGACTTCCTCCGGAGGGTTCGTGGCATCACTACAGTGGCGGAGCTCATGGAGCTCGTGCCCGTGCGATAGGTGCCCCTGTCCCCTGCGCATCGCTTGCCAGCAGGGCCATTTGGCGCTATAGAGGCGCCAGGTTTCCTGCGCATGTCGTCCGTCCAGCAAACGACGTGCGCGGCCAAGGGAGGGCGCAAGGTGACCATCGACTTCCACACTCATGTCGGAGATTTTCGCAGTCGCCTGAGCGATCAGCCTAGGCCAGTGACCTTTGACGGCATAGTGCGGCGCTTGGATGAGGAGGGGATCGATGCGGCGGTGCTCTTGCCTGTCTATGCATCGCCGGAGGCGATTTACCCTTCATTCATCCTTGAGGAGCACATGTCCGTGCGCGACCAAGTCCTTAGGGCGGCACAGTACAGGGGGCGGATACTGCCATTCGGAAACTTGGATCCTCGGTGGGCCGGCAACAGCCCCAACGGCGATTTCTCCGCCTACCTGGATTGGTTCGCTTCCCAGCATTGCCTTGGCATTGGCGAGATTACTGCCAACATGCCTCTGGACGATGAGCGCGTCATCAACTTGTTTCGCCAAATAGGCGTGCGAGGGTGGCCAGTGGTCATGCACGTCACCGGCTTTGGCCTGGGTTCATACGGTCTGCAGGACGAGCCCGGGGCGCCTCGCCTAGAGCGCCTTCTGCGGGCTTGCCCTGATACGCCCATCGTTGGCCACGGGCCAGGCTTCTGGGCCGAGATTGGCCCCCTCCCGGAGGCAGCAGCCAAGTCTGGTTACCCGACAGGGCCGATCTCACAAGAGGGGGCACTGCCGCGTCTGCTGCGGGAGTGCCCTAACCTCTATGCCGACATTTCCGCGCACAGTGGCTACAACGCTCTCACGCGGGACCAGGGTTACGGTCCCCAGTTCCTGGAGGAATTTCAAGATCGCCTTCTCTTCGGAACGGATGTTTGCTTTAGCGGCGAGGCTGGGCGGATGCCGCATCTGGGCTACTTGCGACGGCTGCTGGGCGAAGGCAGCCTGAGCAAGGAGGCCTTCGAGAAGATAACCGGCGCAAATGCCATCCGCCTCCTCAGGTTGCCTGCATGAGCATTACCACGCTGGGGAGGCTAGCCGCAGCTTCTTGCTGATGTGAGCCTAACCTTATACACTGGCCGTTTGAAGGTGGCAGGCTCGCAAGGCCAGTTCGCCCGCCGCGTTCCTTTGCCGGTACACTGGCGCGCGGAGCGGGTGGCAAGCAGATGTTATGCCCTAGTGACCGGAGTTCTCAGTATGCCCAAGCGAACTTACCAACCTAAGCGCAGGCACAGGATGCGCATTCATGGTTTCCTGGCACGCATGAGCACGAGCGGCGGCAGGCGGGTGCTGAAGCGCCGCCTTCTCAAGGGGCGCTACCGCCTGACGGTCGGCCCATCTCGCGGCGCCAGTTGATGTGGAGAGAGCCTACAGGCTGAGGCGAGCACGCGAGGTCAGGCAGGTTCTGGTATCGGGCCATGTGGCCCGCACAGAGCATTTTACCGTCTTAGTGCTGCCAGTAAGCCACTGTCAGTTGCGCTTTGCCATCATAGCGGGGCGGCGGTTGGGCAAGGCGGTCACGCGCAACCGTGTGCGAAGGTTGGTGCGAGAGGCGTTGCGGGAGTTGAGGGCACAGTTGCATGCGGGCCATGATGTTGTCGTCATAGCCAAGCCGCCTGCAGTGGGTTTGGGCCTTGCAGAGGTCAAGCAGTCACTCGCGGACGCGTTTGCAAAAGCTGGCCTACTGGCTGGATAGTGCTGTTGCTTGGCTCTTGCTCCGCTTGATCAGGGCTTACCAGGTTGCGGTCAGCCCGGCGCTGGGGCCAAGTTGTCGGTTTGCACCCTCGTGCTCGCAATATGCGGTTATCGCCATCAGCCGTTACGGGGCATTCAGGGGCAGCTGGATGGCCTTACGCCGTCTGGCACGGTGTCATCCTTTTAGCCCAGGTGGTTACGACCCAGTGCCCTGACAGGAACGAACGCGCCAGAAAGTGCGGAGACAGGTTTTTAAATGTGGCAGACGTTAGTCGTTGATCCGCTTATGAAAGCGCTCAGCTTCATTGCGGGCCAGCTGAGCGCCTTAGGTGTGCCATACCCCTGGGGTTTCTCCATCATCGCGCTCACAGTGATCGTCAAGCTCATCACTTTGCCGCTCACACTGAGCCAATCGCGCTCCGCCAAACGTATGCAGGAGTTGCAGCCCCAGCTACAGGCACTACAGAAGAAGTACGGTTCCAACCGCGAGAGGCTTGCGCAGGAGCAAATGCGACTTTACCGCGAGGCTGGGGTAAACCCACTCGGCGGTTGCCTTCCTTCTCTGGTGCAGCTGCCTATCTGGATAGGGCTCTACCAAGCCCTGTTGCACCTGGCACAGTCCGGTGCGCTAACAGGCGGTTTCCTGTGGATCCCAGACCTGTCCTTTCCCAACCCGGAAGTCGGCACCAACTGGCTTTGGCCAGGAGCCGAGCATTGGCAGGGCTGGGGCCACCTTGCCGCCTATGCGGCGCTTCCGGTCCTCACAGTTGTGACGCAGCTCATCACCCAGAAAATGATGACGCCGCCATCTACGGACGATGCACAGGGCGCTATGAACAGCGTAATGATGTTCATGCCCTTCATGTTCGGCTTCTTCGCGCTCACCTTTCCCTCCGGTTTGGCGCTTTACTGGGTGACGAGCAACTTACTTACAATGCTGCAGCAATACCTTGTGGTCGGTAAGCCATCGGCACCAGCGGGTACAGCGGCTGCAACTGAGAGCCGCGTGAGCCCGCCGGAAAGTGATAGCACAGAAACCAAGGCAATTCCCAGGGATATGCCAAGGAAGAGAACCAGAGATGCGAGAAGACGCAGAAGGGATTGAGGGCATTGAAGTAGTTGGGCGCACCCTCGACGAAGCAGTTCAAAAAGGCCTCGAGCATCTGGGCCTGCGGCGAGACCAGGTCCGCCTGGAAGTCATCGCCGATGGCACACGTAGCCTGTTTGGCTTCCGGGCTGGCCCAGTCCGGGTGCGGCTGATACCAAAGTCTGGTGGAGCTGCTGCAGAAGAAGCCGAGAAAGCAAGACCAGCCACTAATGCCGATGAAGAGGCCGACCTTGCATACCGCATCCTCTGCGAGCTGTTGCGCCGCATGAAGGTTCGAGCGCGCGTTACTGTCGAGCGAGCAACAGCAGAGCAGCCACTCCGGCTGAATATCGTGGGCAAAGACCTTGGCAGCCTGATCGGCCGGCGCGGTGAGACGCTTTCAGCCATGCAGTTTCTGTTGCGCCTCATGGTGAGCCACCAGCTGGAGCGTTGGGTAGGGCTGTTGCTCGACGTCAACGACTATCGCAGGCGAAGGGAGGAGAGCCTGCAGCGCCTTGCCCTGCGGATGGCTGAGCTCGCAGTCCAGACGGGGCAGATCCAAGAGCTCGAGCCGATGCCTCCAGCGGAGCGCCGGCTCATTCATGTGACGCTGCGGGATTTCGCAGGCGTCCGCACTGAGAGCCGTGGAGAGGGCGAGGGACGCCGTGTCCTCATAATCCCGACTCGCGCTGCCTTCTGATGCCGACGCTTACCTACTTTGTCGTCGGCCACATCACAAGAGACGTCGCCCCAACGGGGTTCACCCTGGGCGGCACTGCCACGTACTCCGCAATCACGGCGGCAAGGCTTGGCGCACGTGTGCGCATTCTTACCGCCTGCCGGCCCGAGCACCTGCAGAACCTGAGGGAGCTCGTGCCGGAAGCGGAGATAGCCCTGGTGGAGAGCGAGCAGACGACGACCTTTGAGAATATCTACTCTGCCTCGCGCAGAAGGCAGCGACTGCTTGCCACCGCTGGTTATATACCGGCCGACGCCGCACCGGCTGAATGGCTTCGCAGCGACATCATTCACCTGGGGCCTGTCGCAAGGGAGGTCGATGTTGGCTTTTTGACAGCTGCTTCGTCGCAGAGCCTGGTCGCGGCAACACCCCAGGGTTGGTTGCGCCGATGGGATGCAGAGGGTTTCGTCCATCCTGATGGCTGGCGGCCGGGTGAGGTGTTCCTGCGTTCCCTGGATGCCCTAATCCTCAGCGAGGAAGACGTTGGCTTTGATGCCAGCCTTCTTGAGTTCTACATCAGCCAAGCGCGCCTTACTGTGGTGACTGCCGGCTACCGCGGTTGTACCGTATACTGTGGGCGTCATTCCTTCTCGCTCCCTCCCCGCCCGACAACGGAAGTAGACCCGACCGGCGCGGGCGATGTCTTTGCTGCTGCTTTCCTTGTTTACTTGCGCGTCCTAGGAGACCCACTAGCAGCAGCACGCTATGCCAACATTGCAGGGTCGCTTTCCGTCGAAGGAATTGGGACTTCCGCAATCCCCACGAGGGAGATGGTAGAACGCACCGCCCGGTGCCTGAACCTCAACAATGGGTCAGGGTAAGGTTGTCGCTATCGCCAATCAGAAGGGTGGGGTCGGCAAGACAACAACAGCCGTGAACATCGGTGCTGCCTTGGCCAGATTTCTTGGCTGGCGAGTGCTCATTGTCGATTTTGATCCGCAGTGCAACGCTACGAGCAGCCTGGGGGCAAGCCCGGCTCTGGCACAACCCAATGCTTATGCGCTTATCTCCGGGCAGTGTGATCCCACAGCTGCGATTTTATCAACAGGGGTGCCTGGGCTGTACCTCGTGCCCTCAAGCCCGGATCTTGCTGGCGCAGAGGTGGAGCTCGCCACCGTTGAAGAGCGCGAGAGGGTTCTGGCTCGCAGCCTGGCACCGTTGGCCGGCTCTTTTGATGTCACACTTGTGGACTGTCCGCCCAGCCTCGGCTTGCTCACCCTGAATGCCCTTGTCGCGGCCCAGCATGGAGTGCTGATCCCAGTGCAGTGCGAGTACTTGCCCTTGGAAGGGCTCACGCGTCTTGTAGCAACTATCGCCTCCGTCAGGCGGCTGTACAACCCTTCACTTACGATTGTCGGCATACTCATGACCATGTACGATGCGCGCACAAGGCTCTCAGCCGAGGTCGTTGACGAGGTGCGCCGCCACTTTCCGAAGCTTGTGTTCGAAGCGGTGATTCCGCGCTCAGTGCGCCTGAGCGAGGCGCCGAGCCGCGGCTGTGATGTATATGCCCATGCTCCCTCTTCTGCTGGCTCCGAGTCCTACCTTGCTGCAGCACGAGAGTTCGCGGCCCGGCTGGGCATGATGCCTTCGTAGCCGTAGATAGCAGGGAGGAGGGATGTCTGACCGCAAGAAAGCTCTCGGAAGGGGCCTGAGTGCCCTTCTGCCAAAGGTCGAGCAAGATCTGCTCTTTGTGCCTGTCGATCAGCTGCAACCAAACCCCTTCCAGCCGCGGCGGGATTACCCCGCAGAGGAGCTGGCGCCACTCGTTGAATCCATCAGGCAACACGGCATGCTGCAACCAATTGTCGTCAGCCCGATTGAGGGGGCCGAGCTGAGCGGTGTTCCTCGCTATTACGTCATCGCTGGGGAAAGGCGATGGCGCGCAGCCATCTTGGCGGGGCTCACCACTATTCCGGCTGTCTTGCGCTCGGCAAAGCCCAGTCAGATGCTCGAGCTTGCTCTCATCGAGAACCTGCAGCGAGAGAACCTCAACCCTATCGAGGTGGCACGCGCCTACCAGCGTCTGATCGATGAGTTTGGCTTTACGCAGGAATCGATTGCCGGAGCAGTCGGCAAGAGCCGTTCCGCCGTTGCCAACGCCCTCAGGCTGTTGCGCTTGCCTGCAGAAGTGCAGAAGCTGCTTGCTGAGGGCCAGCTCACTGAGGGCCATGCACGCGCTCTGATCGGCCTGCCCGCCGAGCGTGCCCTGGCCCTTGCAAGGCTCGTAGTAGCCAAAGGTCTGTCGGTCCGCGAAGTTGAGGAACTGGCCAGGCAGGCGACAGCCCCTACCAGAACGCCAGGCCCACGGAAAAGGGAAAAGCAGCCGGATGTCTTCACTCATGCCCTAGAGGAGGCCCTCAGGCAGCGGCTTGGCACCAAGGTAACGCTCCACCGTGGAGCTCATGGTGGCAGGATTGTGATCCACTTTTACTCCGATGAAGAACTCCAGGCGATAGTCCAGGCTATTGCCAGTGACCTTGAGATATAGCTCTCAAGAGCCCTGTTTGCTGGCTTCCCCACAAGCCGCTGCCAGCTTGCGCCCTGCAACTCGGTAATCGCCCTCGCGCCTAGTAAACCCCTGATCATCAAGCAGCGCCAGGAGTGCGAGCGTACTTCGTCGGTTGCTCGAGAGAGCGTCCCTAGCTTGCGCCACGGTGATTCGTCCCAACCCGCGGATGAGCTCGCACACCATCTCTTTGGCCTGCGCGAAGGCCTTCTCCGAGAGGAGAATGCCGCCGGGAAGGCGCACGAGCTGCCCCTGCTCGACCATAGCCTGCAACAGCCGTGAGCTCACCACCGAGAGGGCCTCGGCTTCAGTGAGCCCTGCAAACCCGCTGCGCTGTAAAAGCAACTGCAGCTTGGCCGCGGCAGCCTGATCCTCCGGCGACAACGTGACCCTGAACCCGGCCGCTGCCACCCTTGCGCCGACAGCGCTGATCCTCCCTTCCCGCAGCCACTGATCGATACAAGCGAGGAACACCTTCTGGCGCAGACGCAGCTCTCGGCGCAGTTGCTGCCGTGACATACCGGGCTCGAGCGGCTGCAGCGAATGGTAACGCCAAAGAACGCTCAACATCGCCTCCGAAAGCGCCTTCCAGGAGCTCGCTTCGCTCACGACGGCGGAATCAGCTGCGCGGCCTGTCCCAAGGAAAAGCACTTTGCCCTCTTGCGCCAGCCCGTCAAGAAGCACGAGCGCGCTGGCCGCATCCCTGTCCAGCCAAGTGGCAACCGTGGGGACATCAGCCGGTCCCGATAGGCGTAGCTTGAGCAGGAGCCTATCCACTTCGTCAGCATGCTCCAACTTTGCAAGCAAGTCGGCCACCTCCGGATCACCGCGGCGGTGCCGGCCCGAAGGGTGCGCATCCACCACGAGACCACCACCAATCGTCTGGCCGGGAGAAACGCTGCGCAAGATGAACCGATCCCCACTCGCCAGCGGCAACGCTCGCGGAAACGAGAGTTGGGCCCAACCTTCGCCGCCTGGGGCAAGCTCGGCATCGAAAAGAAGCCGCACGCGCGCCGGAGATTCCAGCGTACCCGAGTAGAACTGCACGGTGGCGCCGTGGGTCAGCTTCTTGGCAGCACTTCCCACAAACTTGAGCCGCACATCGACGAGGGCCGTGTCGTGCAGCCAATCTCCAGTCGTAAGCACGTTGCCCCTGGAGAGCGCCTCCTTTTCCACCCCAACCAGATTCGCCGCCACCCTGCTGCCCGGGTAAGCGATCTCCAGGCTGGTCCCGTGGCTTTGCAGCGAACGAATCCGGCAATGTATGCCGCTCGGGTGCACAGTGGCCGCTTCGCCAACGAGGAGAGTGCCTCCAACCAACGTGCCGGTGACAATGGTGCCGTGGCCGTGTAGCGAGAAGACGCGGTCCACAAGTAGCCGCGGCCGCTTGACATCAGCGGGAGGAGGCACTGAGCGCAAGAGCGTGCTGATGCCCTGTTTCAGCTCCAGAAGCCCCTCTCCAGTCAGGCTGCTCACCGGGAAGAGAGGGGCTTCGGCAAGGGCTGTCCCCGCAAGGGCCTGCCGCACGTCCTCCTCCACAAGCAGAAGCCATTCCTGGCTGACCAGATCCACCTTGGTGATGGCAACAAGCCCATTGCACACACCTAGCAAGTCGAGGATGCGCAGGTGCTCCTCCGTCTGCGGCATCACCCCCTCATCCGCCGCCACGACGAGCAGGACCAAGTCCACCGCTCCAACCCCAGCGAGCATGTTGGCGATGAAGTCGCGATGCCCGGGCACGTCCACAATCCCCAGGGTCGTCCCATCCTCCAAGCGCAGCCAGGCAAACCCGAGATCTATAGTCATCTGCCGCTCTTTTTCCTCGCGCAGCCGATCCGGGTCTATACCCGTCAGCGCTTTCACCAAGGTGGACTTGCCGTGATCTACATGGCCAGCAGTGGCCATGACGCGGTAAGGCCGGCTCATCATAGGCCTTCAGGCACCACCCTCGCGGACGCGAGCGATGAGGATCGCGGCTTGCTGCGCTTCCGAAAGCCGATGCTCTGCATAGCGGTCGAAAGTCTGCCACAGCCGCTCGACTTCCGGGTAGAGGGCCTCCACGCGCACCACGAGCTGCTCCAAGCGTGCGCGCAGCTCGTCGATCGATGCCTGAATCTCAGCCAGCTGTTTGGCACTGGCCATTTCGTGCCTGGCCCAACGCTTCTCGCCCTCTTCGACCCACTGTTGGTACTCCCGCCGCAGCCTTTCCTCGGCCAGGCGCTGGTGCTCTGCGGCCTGGTGTACATCCTGCTGCACCTTGACGTCCAGCTCGGCGACGCGTTCTAGAGTCCGAGCGGCTTCCTGCTGCGCCTCCTGGAACGTGCGGATCTCCTTGCTGAAGCGCTCCAGCTGCTGCTCAAAGCGATCAACCTTATCCGCCCACTCGACGAGCTGCCTCGTGAACTCGGCTCGATCCTTGAGATAGCGCTCGTTCAGCTGCACCTGCTTTTCGGTCATCGCTGGCAAAGCGGCGCGCAACTCGTCCAGCGCCGCCGCTGTCCGACGCAGTTGCTCGTCGACCAGCTCGAAGCGACCCGGGAAAGGCTCCAGTCGCTTGAAGAGCTCCGCGACTTCCTGCTGCAGCTGAGCAATGCGCTTGGCATCCTGGGCGCGCTGCTCTTCCAGAAAGGCTGCCTTGGCTGCCCAATCGGCAAACGATTTGGGCAGCTCGGCAAGGCGCTCCCTCAAGCTCACGAGCTCCTGGGAAAGGCGCCGATCTTCCGCAAAGCGCGTCTCAAGTCGATCCACGAGATCCGGCAAGATCTCGATTTTCTTGCGCAGCTCAGAGATGGCACGGCTCTGCGCCTCAACATCGGCCAGCCGCAGCCGCGCTGCTTCCCTTTGAGCCTGCAGCCTTTCCTCTTCGATCCTTTCGATCATGCTAATGAGCTCGCGTTTGGCCGCCTCGATGCTTTTGTTGAATTCCGGCAGGCGCGCAAGCTGGGCCTGTAAGGTTGCAATCCGCCCCTCAAGCTCTTGCATGCGCCTCGCTTGCTCAGCCATCTCGGCTGCCTGCGCCTCCAGCCTCTGCTGGAGCCGAGTGATCTCCGCCCTATCCCGACGGTGCTCTTCGTCCAGCCAGGAGATCAGGTTGAGAGCCTGTGAGAGCTCTGCTGAAGTCGCTGCGGGGTTAGCTCGCTCGTTCAAGGGTTCAACTCCTCTATCTCGCCAGTCACCAACTGGACTACTCTCTCAGCTATGTTCGTCGCCCTATCTGCTGCTCTCTCGAGGTTGTGGGACACCCAAATGAGATATGTTGCCCGCGAGATTGTCCTTGGGTCGTTCAACATGAACGTAAGCAGCTCGCGGTAAACCTGATCGGTGAGCGCATCCACTTCGTCGTCTCGCTGGGCAACCTCGCGGGCAAGAGCCACATCGCGCTCCCGAAGGCTGCGCAGTGCATCCCTTATCAGGCCACGGGCGAGTTCGGCCATTCGCGGTATGTCCACAAGCGGTTTGAGCTCCGGCTCTTCGAGTAGACGCAGCGCAATCTTGCCGATGCCCTCAGCATAATCCCCAATGCGCTCAAGCTCCACAGCAACATTGAGGACTGCGAGGATAGTTCGCAGGTCACTCGCCATTGGCTGCTGGGTAGCAAGAAGGACAATGCTGCGCTCCTCAATATCCCTCTGGGCGCGGTTAATGCGGACATCGTCGGCGATCACGCGCTTGGCAAGGCCCAGATCCCGCCGGACAAGGGCCTCCACAGCAAGCGCCAGAGCACTATCGACCGCCTCACCCATTTCCGCAAGCCTATCCTGCAAATCCCGCAGCCCGGCAGCAAGGCTCTCTCGCCCCATCGAACCTGTCCTTCCAGTTCAAGTTAGCCAATTATATCACCCGGCACAGCCGCGCTAAAAAGGGGGCCACCAGGGCACGCCCTAGCTCTCGGTCCCAAGCTCCGCCACCGCTGCGTTTCCTTCAGGGGCTGAGCTGTGGCCGTCGTGCGCGAGGGGCATCAGGGTCAGCCGCGCTCTTTGATGAGTGGGCCGGCTCGCCGTATAATCTCTATTTGTGAAACCATCCTTGGAGAAATCGGGATGCGGCGATCTGCTGGTAGCGTCTTCGTGCTAATGGTGGCTTGTGCCGTTGCCTCTGGCTGCGTTATGGCAACAGCGGGTCCAGCGCCGACGCCAACTTTCACAAAAACGCCCAAGCCCACTTTCACCGCGACGGCCACTTTTACAGCCACGCCTCAGTCCCTCTCGCAGCATGAAACAGCAACCGCCGCACAACCCGTGAGCACGGAGGCGACCGTCACAGCGAGCCCAACCTCGCCTGAGGCCGAGCCGACACCCACGGCGGGCGCTGTTGCCACGCCAACGGCCACACCCATGCCAAGGCCAACGAACACGCCAGCTCCGCCGCCACCAACCAACACGCCAGCCCCCACGCTCACGCCAACCCCGAGGCCGCACCAGTTTACGGGCACGCTGATCTGGGACGACCAGAGTTTCCAGTGCGCCTTTCTTGAGATCCGCAAGGCGAGCAAGATCACGGACGCAGCCGGGAACCCTGTAAACGGAGTCTGCGTTTGCCTCCAACTCTATGACAAAGTCTACCGTTCCTTTCCAAGCGGCCCTGAAGCCCCTGGCTACTATGAGCCTGGGCATTACGACATTTCCAATCTCATTATCCCGCCAAGCAACATTGCCGACGTGACGGCATACGCCTTCGTCTGCGACTGTGGCTCGGGCGCACCACTGGACTCAGACGTGGTGCCAGTCGAGTTTACGAGCAGCAGCTGCAACCAGCCCGGTGGGCATCAATCTGCAATCGTGAACTGGGTCAAGAACTGGTAGTGAGTTTGCCCAGCTGCGCTTGCCAGCCACGCAGTTGCCCTCGCTAAAGAGAAACCAATCGCCCCATGCCACGGCAGGGCCGCGGGTGCGGCCTCTGCTCAGCCTAGTTGCCATCATCGCCATCGCCTTTGGGGCACGGCTTGTCAACCTCGAGAAGCGCGCCCTCTGGTGGGACGAGGGGTGGAGCGTCTACTTTGCCTCTTTGCCAATCGACCAAATGGCAAGAGAAACGGCAAGGGATATCCACCCGCCCTTGTACTATGCCCTGCTGCACCTGTGGGCAGCTGCGGCCGGCTACAGCGTTTGGGGACTTCGCTTCTGCTCAGTCCTTGCTGGAGTTGCGCTCGTTGCAGCCGCAACGTCTCTTGCCAAGGCAGTTTGTCAGGGCAGGCCGGTCCTACTAACAGCAATGCTTGCCGCAGTCAACCCCTTCTTCGTCTACTACTCGCAGGAACTGCGCATGTATTCCCTTGTGGCGGCATTCGTGACGCTCTCATGGGCATATTTGGTGCGCTTCGTTAGGAGTGGCAAGGCAAGGGAAGCCGCAGCATGCGCCGCTTTCAGCTGCTTAGCCCTGTACACCGAATACTATGCCGCGTTATCGCTATTGGGGCAGGTTCTGTGGGCAACCTGGCACTGGCACAGGCGCAAACAGCACCATGATCGACCGAGCACACGCCTCCTGTGGTGGTTCGCCATTCCAGTACTTGCCTACCTGCCATGGGCCGCATTTGCGGGCAGAGAGCTTCTTTCCTATGTTGCGGCAAAGACCTCGCTTGAGTCATATGGACCGCTGGGCCCCTTGCAGTTCCTGGGCACACACCTCCTCTCCTTTGTTGCTGGCCACAGTGCAAGCCAAGGGCAACTGGACTGGGTTTGGCTTGGGGCTGGCCTGGCCGGTCTAGCTGTCGGACTGTTCGGTGGACTTATGGCCAGGGAGGTGGCTGGCCTCAAGCCCCTTATCTTTTGCTCGGTCCTTGCCCCACTGCTTACCGCCTACGCAGTGAACTTGCTTTTTCCCTTTCACCCGCCTTATTTCGAGCGGGCAATGCTGCCAGCTGCTCCCCCCCTCTTGCTGCTCGTTGCTTGCGGAGCGCAACGTGCGCGCAGAATAAGTTGGGCTCACTTTGCTCTGGTTGCTGCCCTCTCGCTGGCTCCAGCAACCAGGCTTCCCAAACTCTGGTTTGACAGCCGTTCCCTCAGCACCGACTACCGGCCCCTTTTCCGGCATATTTCTCAGCTTGGCCGCCCTGACGACGTCGTGCTCTGCCTTCACCCTTGGCAGTACGGGTATGCCAAAGCCTACTTGCCACCGCGAGCAGGCCGGCCTTTCTTGCCTGACGCCTCGGTGAGGGCTGACCCGGCAGCCTCTGGCGAGCTTGCAAGCGAGCTTCTGCGCACGGCGCGCGTGTTGTGGTTCCCTGCCCATCAGACGCTGGGCAGAGTGGTGGAAGAGCAAGTGCACGCGGCACTTGGCCAGCGTGCGTACGAAGTGGCCGCCAGCTGGTACGGCACGGATACACTGCTCCTGGCGTACTCGCTTGGCACAGGCTCGGCGTTGGATACCGAGGCAACTGTTGCCTGGCAGCCAGTGAGCGTCCACGTGCTGCTGCCAAGCGGAGTCATACCAGCTGCCGTGGTGCCAGCACAGCTGAGCTGGCAGTGCAGCTCTTGCTCTGGGCTGCACCTGAGCCTGCGCTTGCTTGATCCATCGCTTGAGCCCTGGGCGAGCATCGAGCTGCCAGCTGACAGGCCCAACCCGGTGGCCAAAGCACTGCTCCTGCCGCCCGGCATCCCGCCCGGAGCCTACACGCTTGGCCTCGTCCTCAGCCAGGGCGAGCAGCTTTTGCCCCTGGCAGGCACGGCCGACCAGTTTGTAGCCACTCTCTCCACTGTCGAGGTACCAGCACAAGCAACGCCCAGGGACGCACTGCAGGCCTTGGATGTCCGCCCCCTTCACGCCGCGTTTGCAAATGGGCTCTCGATAGAGGGAACACAACCTCTGCCGCAGCGCCTCTCTCAAGGCTATCCGCTGAACGTTGAGTTGTGGTGGCGCGTGGACAAGCCACTGGCCGCTGAGCCCATCTTGTTCCTTCAAGCCGTCGCTGGCAGCAATGTCGTTGCTGCGTTGGAGGAGCGCTTGGTAGGGGGCAACTCCGCCGTTACGAGCTGGCCCGCCGGCGCACTGATCAGGGATCGCCACAGCCTACTTCTACCAGCTTCAGCACCTGCTGGCCACCTGCGCATCATATGTGGCTTGCTGGATCCCGATTCTAGGGAACGGTTCAGCACAAGCGCGGGCACAGACCACATCTTTCTCGGCACAGTGCAAGTGGAACCTGTCGCCCGCGAGTTCAGCCGACCGGCGCTCCCGCTTGAGCCAGCCGAAGTGCCGTTTGGGCAGGTCGCAGTCCTTGAAGGCTTCTTGATTCAAGAGCTTCAGGCTACAGACAGCACTCATCTCCAGGTAACCCTCGTCTGGAAAGCGTCCTCTGAACCCAGAGAGAGCCTTAAGTCGTTCGTGCATCTATCCTGTGGCCAAACCATTCTGGCCCAATCGGATCACGCGCCCGGCGCAGCCCCCACAACGACATGGCTGCCCGGCCAGTACATTGTGGATGAACACAGGCTCCGCCTCCCGGGGCCTGAGCAGGCCTGTCCAGCTCGCATAGAGCTTTACGTTGGGCTTTACAGCGAGCGCACGCGGGAGCGCATTCCACCTCAAGCGGGGCCAAGCGACCAGGGGAGGTTGCGCCTGGCAGCACTGCCCTGAGCTGCGCTCACACGTGCAGGAACCAATCAAGCCATTTTGGGAGCGCGCTTTCCGGCGGCTCGACATCCAGCTCATATTCCAGGGCATAGTCGCCATCGTAGCCAGCCCGCTCGAGCTCGCCTATGACCCATCGAAAGTCAATCATCCCTGTCCCGAGCCATACGGTCCTCATCTTGCCCTGGACGGGGTAGCAATCTTTGAGGTGCACGTGAACAACGTAGGGGCGCAAGGTGTCCAGAGCCGCACGGTAATCAACCCCCGCTAGCGCCAGGTTGCATGGCTCGTACAACACACCAGCGTATCTGCTCCCTACCCGTTCAAAAAGCTCTGCAAGCAGCTCAGGGTTCCCGGAAATGGCGCCGCCATGGTTCTCGACGCCCATGTACACGCCTTTGGCCTCCGCATACTCAGCCACCCTCCTGTAACAGTCGACCACTCTGTCGAGAAAGGCGGGGTCTTCCGGGTGCCCCGCCCTAGTGCGTATGGATCGCGCACCGCACAAAGCCGCGGCATCAATCACCCGGCGAGTCTCTGCTATCGCCTCCTCCTGAACAGCCGGGTCAGGGCTGGAAAACCCCCCTCCGCAGTATGAGCCAATGTTGGCGATGCGCAGCCCAAGTTTCTCTGCCCTGGAGACAACACCTGGAAAGTCGTAGGTTGGATCATTTATGTCAAAATGCGGCATGCGGCCCAGGAGGTCGACCTTCTTGAACCCCGCTTCCCTGATGATGGCTAAAGCTTCGTCCACTGGTCTTGCGTGCAGCGGGATGCTGCAACACGATATCCGTTCGAGTTCCATGCTCTTGCCTCCCACAGCCACAAAGTTGCGGCCTGAGCTCTACACTGAGCGGCGACTCCACGCCGAGAACGCCCCAATTGCAAGGCCCAAGCCCGCGCCAAGCGCGAGCGCTACCTTCCAATCCAACAGGGGCCGCCACCCCGCCTCCGCCCTCCAGGTAAG
>JAPWUW010000100.1 GCA_028275325.1 Anaerolineae bacterium
GTGCTGCTTACATGGCCTGCCCGGATGGCCTCCGGCGTCACCCTATCGCTATCCCAGAAGCGATAGGCCCCCTTGGTGGCAGCCCACGTGCCACTCGCCTCCGGCACGCTGGCAGTCGGCTTGGCCGTGAGATCCTCAACAACTCGCACCAGGCGCCGGTTCAAGCGTGTGTCGCCAAGCCGCGCATGCCGCAGTTCAACTGCAGCCCAACTCTCCATCGCCCCCTCCACCTCACTTGCCATCCTTCTATCCTGCCACAACTCACCCGACATCAAGTTGTGGGTAACGATGAGCCATGCAGCAACCTGGTCGCTACCCCCAGATGCTCCACCGCGTGGTACCAGTCCACCAGCTGAAGGCTCTCCAAAGTGCAGCCCCGCCAGGTTCCATATCCAGGGCGCCCCATCCCCCAGCACCTGGCTTCCCTGGCCCTCAGCCAGCCCCTCCTCCTCGCCTCAGCCCACATGAGCTCGCCAAAGGCCTCCGGCCCACCCAGATGCGCCACGTAGCTCGTCTGCTCCGCCTCCCCCACTACCACCAGCTCCCCAGTCCTCCCCTCCCTGACCGCCCGCCTGCCCACCTGGTAAACGCCACCAGCCCTCAGCCCGCAGGCGCACCATCGCCTCCTGCCGCTGCCGCCCCTCCAAGGCCCTGAACCGCTCCCCGCAGCCCTGCACCATGCGCCAGATGCTGGAGTCGGAGATGCTCAAGCCCCTCAGCCGCTGCAGCATCCCCTCCACATGCTCAAAGGGCGCCTGCCCGCTCGGCCAAACCGCCTCCCTCACCAGCCCCTCGCTCCAACGCCCCTCACCAAGGGGGAAAAGCCCGCCCTCACAGCGGGCACAGTAA
Organism: Anaerolineae bacterium; assembly: GCA_028275325.1. Taxonomy (GTDB): domain Bacteria; phylum Chloroflexota; class Anaerolineae; order DRVO01; family DRVO01; genus JAPWUW01. The sequence goes on from JAPWUW010000100.1 coordinate 850, forward strand.
TAGTAGCCTCATGCAACCCTCAGCGTCCCCAAGCGGCTTTCCACGTACCTTGCCCTCTGCCCCCTGCAGCGCATCGGCTCACCACACTCAGGACAACGCGGCGCCTCTTCCGGCTGCTTGGCCTCCTGCCCCTCCACCATGAGCTGCAACATCCGCTGGCCCAACCGGTCCCGCAACCACAGGACCTTGTCCTCCATCTGGGTCAGATCAGGTGTCTCAGTGCTCCTGCCCCACTGCAATAGCTCCTCTATCGCCGCATTGGCCTCAGCCTGCAGCTGCGCCCGAATCTGCTCCTCTGTCTTGACCACTTCCTTCCCTCCACCCTCGCCTTGCTGCCCTAACTCCACCACACCGCCCCCAAAATGAAATGGACTCTGGGGCAACCACAGGGCTTTCCAGTTTTCGTGGTTATCAGCCGGTGAGGAGGCTCAAGCCTCGGTCGGCCCTGGCGTTAAGGGCTGGTCCCTGGCGTCAGGAACTGAGCCCGGCACGTCAAGCAAGCTGCGACCAGCATCAACCGCCTGCATGGTGCCACCTCCCGGATGCCCTCAGCTCAAGAACGAATCGAACTGAGAAAACCGGAAGGCCCTGGCCATCTGGCCTCACCTCTTGACGGAGTGTCTTCCGGGGAACGCCTCCGGCCTTCAGCTTTTTGGCCGGCGAAAAGCCGTGAACGGGACGCCGTGGCCCGGTATGATAATGTCGGACAGGCTGGCCAACCTTGCTTCGCTCTCCAGCGCCTGGTGGTAATTGTAAAAGTCGGCGTTGTGCTGCCATACCTTTCCCTGGGCGAAGTAGCTGTAGGAGACAACCGCGTCGCCCGCGACGGCAATCATGGTCTTTAGTCCCGCCAGGCGCGAAGTGACGAGCACCGAGGCGTGGTGGTCGGTATGGCCGGGGGTGTAGACAACCTTGACGCCGGCCGCGATTTCTTCGCCGTCCTTTACGGGGTGAAAGCCCTCCCGGTTCAGCCTTTCCCAAAGGGGAGCGGAGACCAGGCGTTTCGCCTGGGGGAAGAGGTTCAGGTTGCCGAAGTGGTCGCGGTGCCAGTGGGTGATGAAAACAGCATCGACCATTTCGGGCGAAAGCCCCAGAAGCCGCAGGGCGAAGGTCAGCTTTTCAGCGTTTTGCTTTTGGTTGGCCGCGTCATTGCTCTCCTCGAAATCGAAGCCAGTGTCCACCAAAAGCCGCACATCGCTTTCCACCAGGGCCACGGTGGACCCGCCGCCGACGCCCAGGGAAGCCTTGCACCTGAGCGTCACCGGTCCGGGCAACTCAAAGGGCTCCAGGCGCAGGGTGCCTGCTTTTACCACCTGTATTCTTGGGAGCTCTAGGCCGTTCGGGGCAGAGGACACCGCGTCTCCCCCTTAGCACGGGCTGCAGCAGCATTCGCAGTGGCTGTGGGGGATATAGCCCGCAGGCAGGGTCTGGCGCTCGGCCTCGAGCAAGCTCCGCGAGTCCGGGGTGACTTCGGCCCAGCCGCACTCAGCGCTGCGCCATACTCGCACCCGCACGTTGCGGCCGTGGGGCGTGCGGAAGGGCTCGACGTCCACCCGCCACTCCTCAAGAGCCAGCTCGGCGGGCCGGCCCTCAACGAGATAAGCGCACAGGGGGTAGCCGGCCGTAACACGCTTCTCCATGCCAAAGTGAGTGGAAGGCACCAGCACTTCCGAGTTGACCGCCAGTCTCGATTGTCCTCTTATTGCGACCTCTGCAGGTAGCCGCCTGATCGGCTTATTGGGCCAGGGGCAAACACGCATTTTTCACTCCTCGCGCGTCTGAGCCACAATTCTCTGCAGCGCCAGGGCATCCGGCACCAGCCAGCGATGGAGGGCCGGCAGATACTCCAGCACCACCGGACCCCGAAAGCCGCGTTGGGCGAGGTCGCGGACCACCGACGCGCCGTCGAGTTTTCCTTTCGGGTCGCTCGCCCGCAGGTGCTGGGCGTCGTCGCACCGGCTGGAAAGATGCACCACCTTGATTACCTGCTCGTGCGAGCGAATCTCGGAGATGACCTCTGCCGTGGTCTTGCGCACGTGGGCGGTGTCGTAGCAGCACCCGAAGCCGGAGCCGGGATGCCGCACGCAGAAAGCGGCGATTTCTCCCACGCTGGAGAGGAACCGTCCGCGACTGGCAAAGGTTTCCCAGCAGAGGGTGAGGCTGGGAGACGAGGGCCGGAGCTACTGTCGAGCCCAGCTTTTCCTCCAGAGCGGCCCGGGATCCTCGCGGTACGCGCGGAGGATGAGCCACGATAAGCTGGCAGCCGAGCCGGCCGGCGAGGGCCGCGGTCTTGAACAGAACGTCGAGAAAAAACCGAAAGTCCGCAAGGCGCGCATGGGCCATGTGGATGCTAGCCACCCGCAGGCCAACATCCTCCAGCGACCGGGCTATTCTTTCGTTCTGTAACCGTAGAAATGTGTGGGGATCAACAAAAGCCAGCTCCACCACCCCAACCCGGCTGGCCTCCTTTATTGCTTCTCCCCACAGAAAACTACCTCGTTCCGGGTACGCCAACCGCACGCTGAGGAACATTGACAGTACTCCTCTTGGTTGGATGTGGAGTCTCACGGCAACATCAAGCCCCTTAAACTGCGACGCACAGTTTATTGATGCCGTAAAATTTCGTCGAATCTAAATGCTAATCGCACCGTGCCCATCCAGTAACACTGTTTGCGCAATGAGCGTTCCAGTGGCCAATCACCGGGGCTCAGGGGTCGCTGTGGGGGTGCGGGCAGCGGTAGGTGTTGGCGCCGGTGTGAGTGTGGTGGCTGCTGTTGGCGTCAGCCGTGTCGGCGCTGCTGTGGCCAGCGCTGCCGCCAGCAGCGGCGTCGGCGTGGACGTGGCCTCCACGGGCGCGGGCGTCACCTGCGCCACAACAGTTGGCGCAGGCAGGCTGCACGACACAAGGAACAACGCGACAAACGCCAAGAACATCCCCTTTGGGAGCACCGTTCTCCTGTCCATCTTCACCCTGCTGGGTTCTCCTACTAGGCCCCCTCTCGCCGCGCTTCCTGGCAAGCAACCTGCCACGATGACCCCTGGCGCCAGGCGCAAGCCAAACAGAACCCAGACCAAATACGCAGACCCGTCGGCACACTCACCCCGGCATCTGGCCGGCCCTCTCTCCTCAGCGCAGCTGGTTCCCTAGTCGCTGCGGTACACCCTTATGCTGGATTTCTCCTCCAGCCCAGGCGGCAGACCCTCCAGCGGCAGGCCCGGGTACTCCCTACGTGTCTCCCATTCCCGAAGGATATCGGCAAGCGCCTCACTCGCCTCCTCGGTTGCCAGGACGACGACCACCTCGTACCACTCCCCCTTGCCACCGAGAAGGGCAAGGCCGGTGAACTTGTCTCCCTCCCTTGCGGCCGGCCCCGGCACATAGCCAGGGGCAGGCTGCGGCCAGTAGCTCTTGGTCACAGTCGAGTACACGAGAACCCACACCCTGGCCCATTCAGGCACCTCTTCCGAGAGGCTCCCCATGACCATGTGCTCGAAGCCGCTCAGGACAGCGCAGTCCTGCGGCCAGAGCACGGAGAGATTCCCTGGTATTGAAACCGTACGGATGGGGGACCTCCCAGATGGCGGGCAGGCCGTATGGGCTTCTGCCTGTGTCGGGGTTGCGGTGGCCGTCGCTGTCGGCGGCAGCGATGCCGGCGTGGCAGTCGGGGTTGGCGTGCTGGTTGGCTGCGCCAGAACCTCGATGACAAACGACTTCTGGTCAAGGACTTTGCCCTCCAGCAGGACCTCGATTGTCACCACTTGCACGCCGACTTCCGTGCACTCGTAGGTCCCGGCTGGCACCGAAGGGGAGGCGACCCTCACCTGGCCTCCGGTGGCCCGCCACCTGTAGGTGAGGGGCAGGCTGCGCGGGTTGTCGACCTTGGCGCCGACGCCAATGCCGCCCCCCTGCAGGCAACGGCCTTCTGATCCCAACTGCAGCGGCCCCGCCTCCTTTATGGTCACAGGGTTCGCGCGGGAGCAGCCGCCGGCGATGACTATGGCCAGCAACATCAGGGCTACCCGCCAGAAAACCTGCGCCATATATTTCCTCATCTTCTCATTCCTCCCCAGAAGCTGCATGCGAATACCAGACCCAAGCGCTGGCAGCCTTGCCCGCCCTGTTGGTGGCAGCCGCGCCGACGACCACGCCGCCAGGAGGGGCAGGTGCTGGCATGAGCACATAGAGCAGGACGTACTCTGTGTCCAAAAAAGTCATGGCCTTCACTGGATCCTCACCCATGGATGTGAGGAGCACTGCAGCACTGGCGCTTACCTGCAGCTCAAGGTGCCCCGCCGGCACTGTCTCCCCGACCAGCCTGATAACAAGCTGATCAACTTCGCCCGCGCCAAGCTGGTAGTAGCAGCTGTCGAAGGCAGCGAGTGTGCAGCTCAGCCTGCTGCTGTGTACGTCAAGCTGCGGCGCAAGCGGCCGGGGCAGAAGTGCGCACAAAAAGGGCAGCACGGGCAGCAGCGCTCGCAGGGCGAGGTAGCGCCTGAGACAGTGGTTCAAGTGGCGAGCCAGGGCCCATATGTCCCGGCAGCCAACCACCAGGAAGCCCCACCCGGTGGGCGCCCGCTCGATTCCGCTGCCGGGCAGCCAGCGCAACAGGGGCCGCCGCAGGTCGATATTCCGCCCGAAGGCCCGCTCGTGAAGCTCGCTGAGCTCCCCCAGGTCCTCCAGCGCGCAAACGAGTGTGCCCTTCCAGCCAGCACGCGCCAGGGCATCGAGCTTCTCCGGCCATTTGCCCACACCGCGCAAGGCCCCGCTGCTCAGAAGCGCGGCGGAGAAGGCGAAATTGCCGTCCCGCAGCTTCTGAACCCACGGCAACGCGCTTCCCTCAGCGCGGGCTGCAGCGGCAAGGAAGGCAAGCCCTGCTGATTCCCCCCTGACGGGCACCTCTTCCACAGGGGCCCCACCTGCCCCTTTCAGGCACACCTCAAGGCAACTGGGAGCCCCCCGCCTGCCCCGCTGGCGAAGGCTACGCGCAAGGCCCGGCAGGAACAGCGGCAACACTGCAAGAAGCCAGTAAGCGAACAAGAAGCCCGGCGCATCCAGAGGCGGAGGCAAAATTGCGGGGAACGTGAGCCCGTAGCGGCCGGGAAAGGGAAGCCACCTCCCCCCGAGCATGCCCGCCAGGAGGCAAGCCAGCCCCACGAGGCAGAGGGCCAGCGGCCAGCCGCCAACCGGGCCGCCAAGGGAGGGCAGCAGGCCGTCCCGCCACAGCTGCGGCCGCGTCAGTTCCCGGCCAAGCTCCATTGCCAGCCAGAGTTGCTCCGACGCAGCCCTGTCGGGGATGAAGTTCCGTGGATGTGGCTGCGGCGTCGCGGCATGGCAGTGTGTCCGGCTGGCCCACACGGCAAGCAGGCGAGCCCGCTCCGGCTCATCAAGTTCGGTGACAAATACGCCGTAAACCCCCACTACCCCTCCGTCCAGAGGCGCAGCGCAAAGGCGGCCCTGGGAAAAAGGAGCCTGCTCGCTCTCAGTTCGGCCAGCCGGGAGCGCAGTGAAGCCAGCGTCTGCCCTCCCGGCTCCGGCAGCTGGCAGATCAGCTCAAGGCCCTGCGGGCTCTCAAGCCGCAGTCTTTCCCCTGGGCCCAGCTCCCGCACCAGCAACTGCTCGGCGGTCGGCAGGAAGAGTATGTCCAGAAAGAGCTTGCCCTCGGGTGCAAGCCCTCTCAGGTCAAGCCGCACGCCCATAACCAGCCTTCCCTCCCCGTCCACAGTGGGCTCCTTGACCCACTCCAGGGGCACCTCCAGCAGGGAGTTCAGGTGGAGGGCGCGCTCCCCAGCCGGCGCTGCCGCCAGGCCCGCCTGCTCCAGCCATAGCTGCAGTCCCGATGGCCAGCGCGCCAGAGCGCGACCCAGCAGCGACTGCAGCCTGCGCAGGCATTCCCTGAGCTCCTCTTTCGCCACAACGGGCCCCCGCTCCAGGAGCGCGGTCAGCTCCCGGACGTGCGCCGCCATCTCCTTCTCCCTGACCCTTTCCAGTACCTCGTCCCTCCACATGTCCAGCCGGCGCCTGCCCACCTCCGAGCGCCACAAGGACACCGCTTCAGCCACCTTCTCGGCTGCCGAAGCGCAGCCCCTGCAGGCGTTCAGGTGCCTGTCGGCGCGCTCCTCCTGCTCGGGCGACAGCTCCCCCAGGCCGTAGAGGACGAGCTCCTCGTCGCTGAGATGCTCAGCACTAGCTAGTCCTTCTGGAAAGCCCAGATCTCTCAACAGCCTGCGCAGGCCCTCCGACTGCAACGAACTGTCCTCGTGCCTTACCGACATGCAACCCCCTTCTCCTTCAGGCACTCCCGGAGCTCCTGCCGGGCCCGATGCAGGCGGACCTTCGCGCACCCCATCGTGATGCCGAGCATGTCCGCTATTTCCTCCAGCGTGTAACCCTGCATGTAATAGAGGTCAACTGCCTGGTAGTAACCCATGTTTTTGGCCCTAAGTTCCTTCAGGCACTCCTGGACCAATACTGCGGCCATGTGCAGCCCCTCGTCTGCGCTATCCACTGCGCGCAAAGGTATTTCTACCTCCGCACCAGCGGCATAAAGGAACACTGCTCGCCCCTCTCTGCGCCAGCAATCGATGCAGAAGTTATGCAGGCATTGCAGGACATAGGCCGTGAAACTGCCCTTGTCCGGCATGTAACTGCCAATGACCTTGTCCAGGCGATCAACTATGAAGGCCCCCAGGCAATCCTCAGCATCTTCCTTCGCGCCGCCTGTCCAGCAGAGACAGAGCCCAAGGAAGTAGGACCGCTGTGGCTCCTGTGCCATTTGCTCTGCGAGCTCATGCCAACTCCCTGGGGTAAGGCTAACGGTCAATTCCTCCGCCTCCCCCGTGCAGCCTGGCCCAGGCGAAGGTGGCAGCAAGCAACAAGGGCACTGCAAGCAGCACGTAGAACTGGACCTCACTGATGCTGAAGCACAGGGCTGGCCAATGCCAGCAAGCCGCGCAAGTGGCCAGGTACCATGCCGCAGCCGCCCAGAGGGCCTCAGCTCCGCCCGCGTGCTTCAGCCAGGCGGTGGGCAACCCGCGCGCCCGTGCGGGGAGGGCGCGCACGGCACCAAGTATCCGCGGGCCAAACGCTGCCCCCAGCACGCACCAGGCACCGCCAACGGCAAGGACCGCAGCTGGCCCGTGAGGCTGCCGGAAAAGCCTGGCAACGCCGACAAGCAAGAGCAGCTCCACCACCAACAGCAATGCGGACACCATCGCTGCCAGCAGGGAACCAAGCCTCTGCGCGCCCCGCCAGGCGGGCTGCCTCGGCGGCCCAGCCCAGAGCCCGAGCGCCCGTGAGATGGCCGCAAGCTCGCTGCCGGCCGCACAGCGCATTTCCTCTCCGACGGCGCGCCGCAGGTCATCCCTGCCCTGCACTGCTCGGACAAGCGCCGCCGCAGCCAGCAGCTCGTAGACCTCCTCCACGTCCTCCACACTGTCCAGCCGCCCGCGCAGCCCTTCGGGAAGAAAAGCCCGCAGCTCCTCCATGAGCACTTCCACGAAGGGGTCCCGGACCGCAACAGCTGGCGGCTGGTGGGCTGCACCCTCCCTATCTCTGCGCACCATCGCCACCAGGTCGTTCAACCTCAACCCCTGCCTCCCTGGGGAGGTAACCGCTGCGCCAGCACAGCGGCGCAACAGGGCCCGCCGCGCTCATCCGCCAGGCCATAAGGGCCGCAGCCATCATCCCAGCCACCACGTACGCCGGATCCCCGCCGCAACTCCTCGTCGATCGCCCCCGTTCCCTCGCGGCAGCTGACCTGAGGGCACCGTGCATCTGCTCGTCAAGGCTCGGACCACCTGGCCACTGCACGAGGCAATCAGCAGCAAACATGTCGGTGCTGCCCTGCACAACCGGGATGCCCAGCCGGTTGCCAAGGTGTTGGATGATAAGCCTTGTGCGCGCATTGTCCACCGCCGAGAGGATCACGTTGGCACGAAGATCCTGCCAGGAGCACGGCGAGTCCCTCTCCAGGCGGCCAGCTATCCCGCGCACCTCGGCAGAAGGGCATACCG
>JAPWUW010000101.1 GCA_028275325.1 Anaerolineae bacterium
AAACTGCAACAATGGTGGCCAACGTGCTTTGGCGGCGACAGGCGCCTTCAGGGCGAGGCAGCGTTGGCCGCGAAGGCCCTCGTGCATCGAAGAAGCCTCATGGTGCTTGACAGCCCGTCGGAGCTGATGTAGATGTACATGTAGGCACAGCCCGACAGGTGCTCAACCTGAACCTTTGCCGGGGCCGGGCAATACCATCTCATCCTATCCTCTGTCCACTCCGTAAAGGCTCCCCTGAGCAGCTGCCTTGGCTTCGCCGCAAGCCCGCGCGGCGGCTTTTCACGCATGCGGTGCCCGTGGGAAGCGAGCGCCCGGGCGCTGGGCTGGCCTTCCGCGTCAGCCACCGGAATGGTCAGCGCCGGCTCCGCCCTGCCAGCGGCCAGCTGACGGCCGCTAGCACCAACACCCACGGAGAGAGGAGGTGTCTCCATGGATCGGGTCATCTGTTGCGTTTGCGAGAAGCCCATCGAAGGCGAGAGCGCGCAGATGGGCGGCCGCACCTACTGCGCCGGGTGCCTGGCAAAGGTGACGCGCAACCGCGCCGGCCTCTGGTGGGCAAGCCTGCTGGGGGTGGGGGCCCTCATCGCCTTCGTAGCCATTGTCGCTGGCATTGCCAGCGCCACGCATCCCATCCTGCAAGGGCTGGCGCTGGATGTCGTGGGGGCTGTCCTTGCCCTGGTGCCGGCCGCGATATGGCTCGGTTTTTTCTACATCCAGGATGTGCGCGAGCCGGAGCCCAAAGGGCTCGTCCTCAGCGTCTTCGTCCTGGGGGCGTTGCTTGCGCAGGCCGTCGGCGTGCCGCTCGTGGAAGGCCCCTTCCGCGTTGCCGATTGGCTCACGGCAGGGGTGGCCTACCACATCCTGGGCGCGATCTTCGTCATCGGCTTCACGGAGCAGTTCCTCATCTACGCCGCTGTGCGCTACAGCGTCTATCCTCTGCCTGAGTTCGACGAGCGAGTGGATGGTGTGATCTACGGCACCGCCGCCGCACTCGGCTATGCCACCGTGCTCAACCTGCGCTTTGTGCTGGAGAGCGGCGGCCTGGACCTCGTGTCCGGCGTGATACGCATTGCCGTGACGGCCATGGCGCTGGCAAGCTTTGGCGGCATAGTGGGCTACTTTCTTGGCCGCTGCAAGTTCGAGGATGAGCCAGCCTGGTGGATGCCTGCAGGGCTCGCCCTTGCTGCGATCCTGGATGGCCTGTTCGTCTACTTCCTCGGCGAGGTGACGACGACGGCCATCACCCTGCGCGGCGGGGGCTACAACCCCTGGCCTGGCCTTCTCCTTGGAGGGGGGGTAGCGCTGGTCACCTTCGGCGTTCTTTTCTACCTCATCCGTCGGCTGAGGCGGCTTGCGCCGCAGGCGCTAGGCGCCTAGGCCAGTAGGGAGGCGAACCCATGGTAGCGCAGACGCATACGCAACAACTGAGGGCCCGGCGGGATCGCTGGGTGAACTGGCTTGTCGTGGCTGTTTTCCTTGTCGCGCTGGTCATTGGCTGGGGCGTAAAGTCAGCCGCGGAAAGCCGCGCCGTCCGTTGCGAGGCAGGAAACATGGTGCTCTCCTGTCCGGCCGGCTGGGTGCGCGCCAAAGTGGAACCACCGGTGATCTTGCGGGTGGAAGAGCGCGTCGCGCCCTTCCGCAGCGCCATCTCCCTTGAGGAAAGGCCCCTGCCCAAAGATATGCCCAAGCCGCTCCTTGCCGTGCAGCAAGCGCTCACCCTCGAGAGGGCAGGTTGGGTGGCGTACAGGATCCTTAGCCTGGAAGAGGCCGTGCCCGTGGGCAAGCGCACGGCCATGCGCGTCACCTTCGCCTACGTGGAGACGAACCCAAACCCCTTCCTCGAGACGCTGCCCGTAGTCATGCACGGGGAGGATTACATCCTCCCGGCCGGCGAGGACAAAGTGCAGGTGGCGACCTTTGTGGCCGCGCAGGAGAACTACCCGCTTGTGGCAGCGCGGTTTGCCGCTTTCTTGCGCTCGCTGCCCGGCTGAGCCGCGCTTGCCGGCAGACGAGCGAGAGCAAGGAGGAGAGACAATGAACGCCAAGAGGAAGTGGCTTGTGGCCCTGATTGTGGGCCTGGCCTGCATCGCCTTCCTCAGCGTGCAGGCAGCCCAGGCGCTGGAACGCTTCAAGATCCAGTGGACGGTGAAGGCAGTAGTGCAGATCGTCGCCGCAGATCAAGGGCGCGGCGGCAGGCTCATCCCCAAGTGGAGCGGCAGCGGCACCATCATCACCCCTGACGGGCTGATCCTCACCAACTGCCATGTGGCGCTTCCCTCGGCCATGTGGGAGGAAGAGGGGCTTGATTACGACGCCCTCGTCATCTCGCTCACGACCCGCTCCGATCAGCCCCCGACCCCAGCGTACCTTGCTGAGGTCGTGCAGTACGACCCCGACCTGGATCTGGCCGTGCTGCGCATCACGAGCACACTCGATGGCAACCCCGTCGAACCAGGCACTTTGAACCTGCCAGCAGTGCCCATCGGGGATTCCGATGCCCTTGAGATCGGCGACCCGCTTTACATCTTCGGCTACCCTGACATCGGCGGCGAGACGATCACCATGACCGCCGGGACGGTGAGCGGCTTCTCAAGCAGCCGCGGCGTGACCGGCCGTGCCTGGATAAAGACGGACACGACGGTCGCTGGCGGCAACAGCGGGGGCGCGGCGCTCAACGATGCCGGCGACCTCGTTGGCATACCGACCCAGTTCGGCTCTGGTGGCAATGGCGCCACGGTGGATTGCCGCCCGTATGGGGACACAAACGGCGATGGCAAGATAGACGAAAACGACGCCTGCATCCCCCTGGGCGGGTTCATCAATGCGCTGCGGCCGGTGAACCTGGCCTTGCCGCTCATTGAGGCGGCGGGGCTCGACCTCAAGCCCACGGTCACCCCCGAGCCACGCCCGCGGCCGACGGGCGCACCCACCGTGGAGGCAAGCATCAGCCGGCCCTTCTTCGCCACTGGAGTCAACGACTGCGACCAGCCAGTGATGGTGGTGCAAAGCTTCCCCTCCGGAACAGAAGAGATTTACTTCTTCTTCGACTATGCCGACTTCTCCGATGGTGCCACCTTCCAGCCAGTCGTGCGGATCGACGGCGAGGAGGTGGAAGGCCTTTTCGATGCTGTGCCGTGGGGCTGGGGGCCAAGCGGCAACTTCTGGCTCAGCATCTCCGGCAGCCCACTGGCGGATGGCGAGTACGAGTTCGCCATCCAGTACGAGGGGGAGGAGCTGGGCTCGGCAACGGTTACGGTCGGCGGGGAGGAAGAGGACCTGCCCGCATTCAGCGACCTCACCTTCTCTCTCGACGGGGAGGAGGGCTGCACGCTGCCTGCCGGGGGCGAGCTAGTCGGCACGGTTTCCTACGACAATATCCCGCGGGGCTTTGCCTACAGTTACGTCTGGTACTACGAGCGCGAAAGCCAAGGGCAGGAGAAGGGCACTCCCCTCAACCGTGCCAGCGGAACGGTAAGCTTCTCCCTCGTTGCGGATGAGGGGAGCCTGCCGGAAGGCACCTACCGGCTTGAGATCTACGGCCCGGAAGGAGAAATGCTTGCCACCGGGGATGTCGTCCTGAGCGGCGCGGCCCAGCAAGCTGTCATTGGGCCCATCACCTTTGCCGAAGGGGTGGACCGGCAGGGCCGGCCAGTCAGGCCGGGCTCCAGCTTCAGGAGCGGCCTCAAGGAGCTCTACGCCTTTTTCACCTTCGAGGGCATGCAGGATGGCTGGAGCTGGACGCGCTATTGGTCCATCGATGGCGAGGTGGTCACCGCAATGGACGACTCCTGGAGCGCAGGGGAGAGCGGGCAGAAATGGGTTAGCATCAGCAGGCGGCGGGGCCCGCTGCCAGATGGAGAGTACAAGCTCGACCTCTACGTCGAGGGTGTGTTCGCGCAAAGCGGCACCTGCACCATTGGCGGTGGCGCACACCCCACCCCAACTCCCAGGCCTGCCAGGCAGGGCGTGCAGATCAACGGCTACGTCACGGATGCAGCCACCGGGCGCGGCATCCGGGGAGCAGTCTTCATCGTCCTGCAGCCCGGGATCAGCGTCGACGATTTCCAGTGGACCGATGAGGAGGTCTACACCTGGGCCGAGACGGATCGCAACGGCTACTTCGAGCTGCCCCAGCTTCTGGCACGCGGGGAGTGCTACAGCATGATCGTCGCTGCCAAGGGCTACCTTACCGTCGCCGAGGACGATGTTTGCATCCCCAACGACCTGGAATCGCCCTATGAAGTGGAGGTGATGCTCCAGAGGGCGCGGTAGAGGGCTCCTTGCGCGAGAGGCGGCCCCCAGGTGCCCGTCGTACCCGCCCGAGGGCCACAAGGCAGGGGCTGTGGGCGCACGCTGCGGCCGTTGGGAGCCCCCTGGCTTGTCGGCCGCAGGCAAGGCCGGGCGCAGCCCGGGCGGGGCCGCGGGCGGCGCGCTCGGGCTGGGAGCAATACTGGGGGGCCAGCGCGCGCAAGCTGGCCCCCTGTTTTGGTGAGGAAGCAGGAAATGTCCGATCTCATCGGGCGACAGCTCGGCAAGTTCACGCTCCTTGCCCACCTGGGCAAGGGGAGCCTTGGCGAGGTGTACAGGGCCTACAACCCGACTCTCGGGCGGGAGGTGGCCATAAAGGTCCTGCGTGGCCCTTTTGCCAGGGATGCGGCACTTGTGGCGCGCTTCCAGGAGGAGGTGCGTGCCGCGGCAGAGCTGCGCCACCCGCACATTCTGCCCGTGCACGATTTCGAGGCGACGGAGCTCTCGGGCGAGCTCATCGCCTACGTCGTCATGGATCTTGCTGAGGGCAGGACACTTGCCGAGCGCCTCGAGGCCTGGAGCAAGGAGGGGGTGGGCATCGGCGCAGGAGAGTCCATGGCCATGCTGCGCGCTGTGGCCGAGGCCCTGGATCACGCGCATGCGCACGGGCTTGTCCACGGTGGGCTGAAGCCGAGCAACGTGCTCTTCATGGCTGGTGGCGAGGTGGTCGTGAGCGATTTCGGCACCAGCCTCCTCTTGCGGCAGGCGATGCCCGCGCTGGGGTCGGGAGCCACAGAGGCGGCAGCTTACATTGCTCCCGAGCAGATCCGCGGCGGCCCGATAGACGGCCGAGCTGACGTCTACTCCCTTGGCGTACTGCTGTACCAGCTGTGCACCGGCCGCCTGCCCTTCGTGGGCGAGGCACCGGCCGTGGTGCTTGCCCAGGCACTGGCGCAGCCGCCGCAGCCGCCCTCGCAACTCAACCCGGCCCTGCCCAAAGGGGTTGAGGATGTGATCCTGCGTGCCCTGGCCAAGGACCCTGCCGCCCGCTACAGCAGCGCTGGAGAGCTCATCGCTGCGCTGGAGAAGGCCCTTGCCGCAGCGCCCTCTGAGCGGCCCGTGAGAGACAGGCGCTGGCTTGGTGAGCTCCTGGCCTCGCTTGGGCTCAAAGGGGAGGGGGCACAGCAAGGGATCCGCAGCTTCCTCGTGCAGGTCCTTGCCCTTTTCACCGCCGTGATCGCTCTGCTTGAGAAGTTCATCCGCGCTGTGAACGTGCTGCGCAACCCGCTGGTAGGGCTTGTTGTCGTAGGGGTGGGCGTTGCCGCCATGGTGCTCAGCGCGGGCTACGTGCTTGCGCGGCCCAAAGTGTACCCCCGCTGGCAGAGGCGGCTTGCAGGTTTGGGGCTCTTGCTCACCCTGCTTGCCGCTGCCGGCTGGGCTGGGTGGACAGTGTACGAGATGGCACGGCCCCCAAAGGGATTGATCGTGCTTGTGGCCGATTTCGAGCAGCACCCAGGGGCCCGGTCCGTCGATTACGCGCGGCGCATCCAGGCAGGGCTGCTTGCCATCCTGCAGGAGCTCGAGGTGGAAGGGGTCTATGTCGAGCGCGCGGGGGAGGTCTACACGCAGGAGAACGCACGCGCGCGAGCAGCGGTGCGCAAGGCGGCGGTGGTCATCTACGGCTGGTACGATGATGCCGGGGTCAGCCCGCGCTTTGAGCTCGTGCGCTTCCCCGAGCGCTACCTGCCTATACTCAAGGAGCCCAATGCTGCCCTGGCGACCCTGGATCGGCTGGAACTGCGGCTTGACCGGGAGCTCAAGGAGATGAGCTACATTGGCATCGCCACCCTGGGGCTGGCCTACTTCGCCGACGGGCAGATAGAGCAGGCACTCGAGTTCTTTGATCTTGCCCTCAACTCGCTGCCAGGGGAGACGATGCTTCTGGGCAAGGACGGGCTCTTGCTGTATAAGGGCTCCTGTCACTTCTACCTGCACCAGTTCGCGCCCGCGGCGGAGGCCCTGGAGCAGGCTGTAGCGCTGAACCCGCAGCTCTACCAGGCGCGCTACAACCTGGCCATCGCCTACAGTGCCAACTGTGAGCTCGAGAAGGCGATTGCGCAGGCAGAGGAGGCACTGCGGCTCCAGCCCGAGAGCGCCGCGGCGCACTCGCTTCTTGGCTTCCTCCTTGCCCGCGCCGGCCGCTGGGCCGAAGCTGCCGCTTCCTTTGAGAGGGCAGTGGCGCTGGCGCCAGAGGATGCGGGGGCGCACAGCAGCCTCGCGGAAGCTTACGAGAAGCTCGGCCGCAGGGAAGAGGCGCAAGAGGAGTACGCGCTAGTGGCGGCCCTGCAAAAGGATAAACTGCAGCAAGCGCCGGGCGACCCGGAGGCCATTGCCGCCTATGGCGATGCCCTGGCAGCGCAAGGGGAGATCGAGAGAGCGGCAGCCGAGTATGAGAGGGCCATCGCCCGTGCGCGCCGGCTCGGCCTGCAGCCACGGCGGCTCGCCTGGCTCTACCGCTCGCTTGGCTCTGCCCGCTGGCAGCAAGGTCGGGGCGAAGAGGCGGCCACGGCCTACGAACAGGCCATTTCGCTTTCGCCAGGCCTGTACACCGACCACGTGGCGCTGGCCCTGATCCGCCGCGCCCAGGGCAGGCCGCAAGAGGCCATCGCCGAGTGCCAGAAGGCCATCGCGCTGCAGCCCTGCGAGGCCAACCCACACGGTATCCTCGGCGATCTCTACGAGGAGCTGGGCCGGTACGAGGAAGCGTTGGCAGAATACAGAGAGGCGGCGCGCCTGGATCCAAAGGATTTCACAGCCTGGCAACTGATGGGCGTTATCCTGCAGAGGCTGGGCAAGGAGGAAGAGGCAAGGGATGCTTACGCCAGGGCGGTGGCCGCGGCCGAGGAGTACCTGGCGCACAACCCGGCGGACCACAGTGCCGCTTTCTTGCTGGGCGCAACCTACTACATGCTGGGCCAGTACGAGAGCGCCATCAGTGTCCTGCAAGGGGCGCTCTCGCTTCGGCCCGACGCCGCCACTCACTATGCCCTGGCAAGCGCCTACTACAGCGCCGGGGATTACAGGAGCGCCGCGGCGCACTACCGCGCTTGCCTGGAGCTGGAGCCGGGCAGGGCCGCGGCCGCGAGGGACCTCGCACAGAGCCTGGAGATGCTCGGGGAACTTGCGGAAGCGGCTGCCGCTTACGAACAGGCGCTGGCCCTAGAAGAGAGCGCCGAGGCGCACGCCGCCCTCGCCCACGTTTACGAGCAACTGGGGCGCCTAGAGGAGGCGGCAAGCCATTACGCGCGGGCTATCTCCCTTACAGCCCCGGGCAGCGAAGAGGAGAGCAAGTATCGCCTGGCGCAGGCACAAGCGCTCATGAAGCTCTGCCGCAGCGAGGAGGCCCTGCAGGCACTTGCGCCACTCCTTGCCAGGGAGCAGCCACCGCAAGAGGCGCTTGCCCTGCGCGCTGCGCTCCTCGAGGCGCAAGGCGATGTGGAGGGGGCCAGGTCGGCCTATGCCCTCCTGGTTGCCCACAATGAGGATAGCGCCATCGCCCATTACCTCGCCGGCTGGTTCGCCTATCGCGATGGCGAGCTGGAGGGGGCCATCTCGTCCATGGAGCGCGCTCTGGCGCTTGCACCTGGCCTTTCGCTCGGCTGGAGTGCCTTGGGCTACTTCCAGGCCCTCCATGAGGAACCCTCGGCGGCGCGGGCTTCCTTCGCCAAGGCGCTTGAGACGATGCCCAGCAATGTTGGCGCTCACCTGGGGCTGGGGGAGCTGGCGCTGCAGGAAGGTAGGGCCGGCGAGGCAGTCCAGCACCTGGAGCGCGCCCTCTCGGCCTACACCGAGTACACCAAGGCCCTGCCCGATGAAACTCGCTCGGTGCTAATCGCCATCGAGCTGGATCTGTGGGCCGCCTACGAGCGGGCGGGAGAGCTCGAGCCGGCCCAAGCGGCTCTGGGCGCGGCCTGCAAAGCCGCGAGGGAAGCAGCGAGCGCCTTCCCTAGCTATGGCCAGGCGCAGTATCAGCTTGCGCTCTGCTTCTGGGCAAGCGGCGACGACGGCGCAGCGCAAGAGGCCCTGAGGATTGCCCTGGCGTGCGACCGCTCTTTGCAGGCCTTGTGGCAACAGGCCACGGGCCGGCTGCGGATGCTACGCGGCAGCTGACCTTTGGGGGCGGTCGGCGACAAATCTTCATCCGCGCCAATAACGGCCAAGGTGCATTGGCAGCAGTAGGGGCGGTGAGTGGGACTACTTCCTCAATTGCAAGAGTGGCCGCCAACGTGCGCTGGCAGCGACAGGAAGGGGCGGGTGGGCGGGGCGGTTTCGGCAGCACGACAACGACGGCCAACGTGCTTTGGCAGCAAGAGCTGCCTCAAGAATAGGGCCACGCATACCGCCGGCGCGCCCCGGAGGGGAGGGCAGAACGCGTCGCAGCGGCAGCTGTGGCCTAGAGTTATGGGCAGAGAAGTTAGCGCTCCTGTATCCCGCGCACCCTTGCCGCAGCTGCGGCTTCCCGGGACTTGTCTCTCCCACCCGCCCGCCCTGCGGCCTGGCGCTTCTTTCCTTAGGGGCGGGTG
>JAPWUW010000102.1 GCA_028275325.1 Anaerolineae bacterium
CCGCCGCCTTCCAGGCGGGGTCTGGCAACATCCCAGATGCCTCTGGGAGGAAGCCAATCCCCGTCGGCGCGCCAAACCCAAAGGCGCGGCCCATCTGTGGTAGCAACATGGGGTCAGCGTCGTGCAGCAGTTTGCCAACCTGCGCGAAGGCGACGTTGCAGGAAGCGCTCAGGGCTTGCTTGAGCGTGATAGTGCCATGCCCGCCTGGCTTCCAGCAGCGCACCACGTAGCCTGCGCCAAGCCCCTCCCAAGCCCCGCTGCACTGCAAGGGTGTCTCTGGCTCCGCAAGGCCGCTTGCCAATGCAGCTGCCATGGTTACCACTTTGAAGACCGAACCAAGTGCATACTCGCCCTGCGTGGCGCGCTGGAGCAAAGGCCTTTCAGGGCTACCCACGAGTTTCTGAAACTCGCTTGCAGGCATGCCAGCGACGAAGCCGTTGGGATCATAGGAGGGGGAGCTTGCCAGAGCGAGCACGGCCCCATCCCTTGCATCTAGAACGACGATTGCCCCTCGCCTGCCACCAAGCAGTTCGAAGCAAAACTGTTGGAGCTCAAGGTCGAGGGTTGTGTAAAGCGTCTCGCCAGGAGCTCCCGGAGCTTCTGCCACCCGGCCACGCGGTGTGCCCTGGCCACATAAGACATGCACCCCAATACTCGGCTTACCTGCCAGTCGGTCTTGGCAGCTTGCCTCCAGCCCGGCCTGACCGATAGTATCCCCGGCACCATAGCCCTTTGCCGCAAGGGATGTTAGCTGATCTGCCTGAATGGGGCCAACATAACCAGTGATATGCCCGGCTAGCTCGCCCTGAGGGTAGCAGCGGCGAGTGCCAGAGCGAATGTGAATGCCTGGTGTGCTAGCAAGCTCTGCGTAGTGCTCTGCTAGCTGTTCCCTCTCGAGCTCGGCGACGGGCACGAACCAGTGCGGCATGGCTCCCGTTACATAGGCGTCACGGATTTTCGACGGTGGTTGCCCGAGCACCCTCGACAGAACTGTGAGCAGTGCCTCTTCGTCTTCGATCTCTCCAGGAACGACGCCGACGACGCTCACCTCACAGCCAGTTGCCAAGGGGTTGCCGGCTCTATCGCAGATGGAGCCTCGTGGGTGCCAGGTGCGCTCCTCAACCAGGCGGCAGCCGTAATCAAGGCTGGCCAGGATGAGCGACGGGTGCCAAAGGAGCCACCACTGACCTTGCTCGAGCCTGAGCCTTGCGGAGCCCAACTCCTCAAGCGAACCATAGCGGGGAGAACGAAGCACCTTCCGGAAGCCGACGTCCGCTTCGGTTGCATCCACAATCAGGCTCGATACTGGCTCAAGCGAAACATCCTCCACAAGCAAGGTCGTGGCGAGGTTCTCGTAGAAGGCTTGAAACTCAGAAAAGGACAACTTGGCGCGCAACTGTGGATGCAGCAACCCGTACATGCCGGAGTAATCTCTGTGCTGCCACAGAGCGCCAAACTGAGCCAGCACCTGCTCAGGACGCACTGCCACGGAAGAAGGACTAGGCTCCTCTCGTTGCGAGCGCTTGGTTGCGCGCGGCGAACCGCAAGCCGGGAGCAATAGCGCTGAACCAAACAACAAGAAGCGCAGCAACTGGCGCCGGCTCAAATGCACGGCCACCTTCACTCTGCCCCAGGGCACCGCTCCTCAATTGCTATGGCCCGGCACCAGGAGCTATCCATTTTGCGCACCTTGAACGGGAGGGCCATGAAGAAAAACTGACGCTGTCGAAGCTCAGCCAGGTTGTCCAGGAACTCGATGAACAGCACGCCACGGCTCATCAGGATGTCGTGCAAAGCTCTCCCGGCTGCCACGTCCTTGCCCAGGCGGAAGTGCGTGTCAATGCCGAGCATCTTGATTCCGCGCTCTGCCAGCCAGTGGCCAGCCTCTGGCGTGAGCGCAGGGTACCGGGCCGGGTCTCCGGAAGCCAGGGAGTCGACGTCACTGTTGCGGCAGATGACGATATCGCCCGGCTGGAGGAGATCCCCCACGGCCCTCTCCAAGTAGTCAGGGCCTATTTCGGCAGCTTTGGTGGCATCCGGAACGTCGAGAAGTACAGCACGGCCAAAGAACGCGTCCAGCGGGTAGCAAGTTGTGTCTCGCCCACCCTCAAAGAAGTGCGCTGGGGATTCAATGTGCGTGCCCACGTGGCTGTGCGTGCGCACGTCGTACTTGTACGCGTTGTCTGCAAGGTAGCCGCGCTGCAGCTCAAACGGCCGATCGGGCGGGCAGTTGTCCGGATCAACCTCATAGGAGAGGTCGACGAGGCGGTACTTGTTCAAGTCAATCGCAAACATGGCGAATCCTCCGGCTGACAGGCAACGGCGCGCGCGTACTTCACAAAGGCGCGGCAAGCAATATCCTGAATCGCGGGGTCGATTCCGATGGCTTCGTTGCCTGAGTAGTACCCGGCTATGAAGCCACCGCCGTAGGAGCCCAGCTTCAGGATCATGTCGCGTGCTGCGGCCTCGATTCTATCCGGATCCCTGCTCTGGAGGGTGCGCTGAATATCTACCGGGCACCAGAAGTTCACCTTGCCGCCAAAATCTCGTGCCAGGTTGTCAATGCCGTGCAGTTCAGGTTGGTCGAACTGGAGCACTCGAATCCCGACCTCGATGAGATCAGGGATGATTTCGTAAACATGACCGCAGGAGTGCATCCAGACAGTGAGGCCATACTTGCTTGCCTCCTCGCAAAGCGCCACGAAGCCCGGGCGAAAGAGTCTGCGCCAGGTGGCGGGGCTCACCAGGAGCCGCTCTTGCGTGCCCCAGTCCTCGCAGAAAAACACGCCATGCGCGCCGGCCTCGGCAAAGCGCTGGATGCAGGAGGCCAATAGCTCGCTGATGCGTTCAAGCAGGGTCTGAACTCGCCCTGGCTCAAGCAGCACGTCCGCCAGGAAGTTCTCCATCCGGCGCATATAGCGGGCAATGGCAAAAGGAAAGCCGGGCAAGAAGCCAAGGCAGTATTTGTCCTGATGAGCAGCAAACCTTTCTCTAGCTTCACGGTAGCGCTCTGGAGCGTCAATGGCAGGCCACCGGTAGCTATCGAGAAGAGACCAGTCGTCCTCTATGGCGCCGTGAATGACTTCTCCGCTGCTGAAGCCCTCAAGCCTGCCCCAGATGTTGCCCCATTCGTCGCGCAGCCGCCATTTGCCATCGACGAGGTGCCACACACCGATCTCCGGGTCATCGGGGCGCGAAATGCCAGCGACGACAACATCATTCGGGTAAGGCTCGGGCAAGGTCATCGGGATGCGCTCCGGGCAAGCGAACCGGAGCGAGCGCTCAACTATCTCCCTGCTAGTCATCTGCACAGAGTGCCCTTTGCTCGGATTGCACAAACGAATTCTAGCCGGTCCCCTGCTGCGCATCAAGGATGCGATGGAAGCGCACGCCCTAGCACCCCGCTCCAGGGACTCTTGCTCGCAGGCCTCTGGCCAGTTGCGCAAAGCCCTCAGGCCGTAAGGGGCCAAGGCACCCTCAACGCAGGATGGCAAGCGCGAGCCGAAGCCAGAGAGGCGGCCGCCTTCGGCCAGGGGGCAGGACGATCTCCAGCGTTGTTACCGGACCCCGCTGGAGGGCCGAGAGCCCTACTAGGGACTCTGGCACAAGAAGCAGAGCCAGCAGGGCCAGGAAGGCCAGGCAGCCCAAGAAGGCAACCGGAAGCCACAGTGGCCAGACAACCAGCCATAGCAGGTACTGGCGCTGGCGTTGCAGTTTGATCGTCAAGCCCGGCAGCTCAATGGTTGCCTCGCCGTCAAGCAAGGCACTCTCGGCAACAGCCTGTCCTGTGCCGTCGACCACTTGCGCAGCGATAGCGCCTGTCTCGGCAAGGCGCTCGAGGCGAAGCCGCAAGCTCTGGCCAGGGATATGCACATACTCCCTGCCGGGCGCTGGGAGAGGCACGCGCAGCGGGCTTGCGCTGTGGTTCTCAAGCTCTGCCTGCCCAGCCAGTGCCGAAATGGCGACAAGAGGCTGCTCCCCCACCCAGGTGACGAATGCTCCGGAAAGCCGTACGGGCCACCACTGCTTCAGCGCGCGGTCACCGGCATCACCCGGAACTGCAAGCACTGGCCCGGACCGGCTTGCTGTTACGAGGACGGCCATGCCAGGGAGCGCCGGTGAGCTCAAGCTCTCGCCTTCCGGAATGGCGCTGAGCTCCACGTATGTGAGCCTGGGAGAGAGGAAAACCAGGGCCGCAAGCAGTGTCAGCGCCGCCGCAAGCGACGCGCACAGCATCTGGCGGGCCGCCTGGTTGCTGAGGCAAAAGGTCTTGCCTGCGGGCCTGGGCGAAGCAACGTGTTGCCAAGTGCACAGGGCGGGGGTCGAGACAAGCCGAAGCACGCGCAAGGCGAATGCCTGGCTCCTTGCCGTGTAGTGCGTGAGGGCAGCACCACGGTCCAGGGAGAAGAAGGCCGGGCTGAGAGCCTGCCGCAGGAGGCTGACTGCCCGGCTCAGCCCGGCCAGGAAAAGCACGCTCAGCGCAATGCGGTTGTACCAGGCGCGCCCCAGGAGCAGCAGCGCCGAGAGCCGGAGCGGCACCCCCGGCCACTGAGCGAGTGGCAGGCCTGCAGCATTCCGGTAGTCGATAACTGTCCTTGGCGAAAGCATCGCTGCCAAAAGAGCCAGAGAACAAGCGGCCAGGGCCAGGTGCAAGCACCACCTGTAGCTGAGGAGCTCCACCGCTGCTCCCGGCCAGCCAAGGCGGGCGACGTGGGAGCGACCCAGCTGCAACTGCTGCGCCAGCAGGCGCCTAACATTGCTCACTTGGGGCCGCAAGGCGTTCACGTTTCCTGTGCCAGCTTGCTCTTGCCTGCGTATAGAGCCGGAAGAGCCTAACATAAGCGGAGTAAAGGCGCGGCCAAGGGGCATAATCCCAGGCACCAAGCCCTGCGCAGAACTGGCCGCCAAAGCCAAGCTTGTAGCGCAGTACGCCTGCCATGGAGTCAGCCTCGCTGAGCTGATCGGGCGCACCCCACATGTCGTATAAGGTGCAGCCACGGGCGCGTGCCCAGCGAATGGCCTCCCACTGCAGAAGGTAAGTTGGCATGAGGTTTCGGCCTTCACTGCTCGACGCACCGTGCAGGTACCAGGCTTTATGGCCGAACGCGACAGCCACCAAGGCGGCTAGAAGCTGGCCCTGCCACGTGGCCTTGAGCACGACGCCAATCCCGGCTGAGACTAGGTTTCTCCACAGATCCAGGTAGTAGCTCTGCGCACGGATGATGAAGCCATCGCGACGCGCCGTCTCCCGGTATAGGGCGTAGATGCCCGGCCACTCCTCTGGCGTGGCCGCAGAGACCAGCACACCCCGGCGCGCGGCAAGGCGGATGTTGTAGCGCGTCTTTGGCTTCATTGCGGCGAGGATCTGCTCCTCACCCTGGCTTATGTCCAGGAGAACCGTGTTGCGGAACTGAATGTCTTGCCCTTTTCGCCAGCCGCGCCGTTCGAGTATCGATATAGCCTGTGGGTGCCAGGGCAAATCAAAGAGTTCGGGCTCGACTTTCACAAAGAGCAGCTGCTCTTGGGTGGCCACCTGCTCGAGCGCTGCCAGTGCGAGCTCCAGGGCTTCCTGTTGTGGGGTACAGAGCACAGGGCCGCGCGGCACATAGCCTATGGCAAAAGGCACGGCGGTCCACCCTCGCCGCAACAGAGAGGCCAGAGCTAGCGGCCGACCTGCGGCGCCTATCCGATAGAGCCGAGCTTGCCACCCATGGGCGGACTTGAACTGCGCCCATGTCGAGGATTGCAGGAAGTGAGCCCTGCCGCTGCTCGTGACAAGCGCATCCCATTCCTCTGCGCTCAAAACTTGCTCGACGCAAGGTTTGCACTCAGCCACGCTTGGCCACCCGAAAGCGGTCATATAGCATGTAGGCCAGGTAGCCAGCAGGCCGGTAGACGTAATCCCAAGAGCCAACCAGGCGCAGGACCCGGCCGCCGAAACCGCGCTTGAACCGCCAGACTCCCCAGAGCCCTCCTTTACCGCTGCAGTCCGCCTTCATGTAAGCTTCAGGGTTTTGACCCACCTCATCTGGAATGCCCCACAGGTCGTAGAGATGGGCTCCTTGCTGCTTAGCCCAGAGCATCGCCGCCCATTGAACTGCATAGGAGGGCATGAGATCCCTGCCGGTGCTGGCAGAGCCGCCGTAAAAGTAGCTTGCCACACCGGCGAACAGGAAGATCATCGCTGCGGCAAGGGTTTTGCCGGCATGTTCTGCCATGACAAGGGCGGCCATGCCGTTGCTCCAAAAGAGCGAAAACGCTTGCTTGTAATAATCGAGGGGATGGATGCCAAAGCCATCGCGCTGGGCTGTCTCCTCAAGGAGGGCGTAAAAAGCAGGGACATCGTCCAGGGTGCCATGCCGGATCTGCACACCTCGGCGCAAGGCGAGCCTGATGTTGTAGCGCGTCTTGGGGTGCATGCGCCGCAACCAATCCTCCTCGCTGCCCGAGAGGTCGACAAGAACCGTGGCCGAAGGTTGAATGGAGCGGCGCGCGCGGCGGAAACCCTGTGCTCTGAGGCTCGCGACAGCTTCGGGCGCATCCGGCCACGGTGGCTCCAGCTTGAGCATAAAGGCACCGGCTTGCCTGCAGGCTCGGTGCAGAAGCGGGAGGAAAGAGCTCAGCGCGGCGCCATCAGCGAGGGCCGGGCCTCGCGGCACGTACGCCAATTTGCCAAAAGGGGTGGGGCGCAGGAGTGCCTGTACCATGCCCTCCGCGCTCGCGCAGCGCATTGGCTGCCACCCGAAGCGCTCTTTGAGCTGGCCCCACTGGAATGTCTGCAACAAATGGGCAGCAGGGTATTCCGCCAGCTTCTCATTCCAAGAGTGCGCTAGCTGCTCGATCAGAGCGCCTCCGACCTCCTTTCGCTACACAGCAATAGGTTCTACCGGATGTCCGCGCCAAAAAGCCTCTGCAAAAAGGGTAGAGCGCAGGAGGCGGTACGCAATCGGATCCACCGTGCCCAGCCGACGTCGATTCGTGAAGAAAAGCGAGCACGCCCACCAGAAGTAGTGGGAGGGTGTCCGCTCGCTTGCTGGTAGCTCATGGTACCCAAGGGATAGGCCCACGCGCAAGGCCTCTGTCACCTCGAGCCAGCTAGGAGACAGGGCGTGGCCAGCACTCAGAAACCCCTCCGGCATTGCGCAGAAGGATCCCAGCAGATGATCGATAAGCTGCGCCAGTGGTACCAGCCCGCGCGGATCTCGAGCTGCCAGTGCCCGCCACGGAAGGCTGGCGACGGCCTGAACTTGCCTCGTGCCCAGGCGCTCCACTCCAGGCTCGTAGCGAGGGGTTCCCCCAGTGACCGCTACGTAACCGCGTGGGCAGCAAACGAGCAGTGATAGCGCCGGGGCTGGCAGCTGCGCTATATTTCTCTCCACAAGGCGACGCAGATGCCAAGGGGTTTGCGCCTCGGCGCTTGCTTCTGGGGCAGCAATGCCCGGCTCCAGAAGGACCTTATAGCGCAAGACAGTGTTCAGCAGTTTCTGCTTTGGGTGGTCGCTGGCTGGGCGCATACAGCTGTGAGAGGGTTGCTCATGAAGTGGTTGCGGTTTCTGCTAGGTCTGGTTGCCGGCGGGCTCGCCGGTTACGTGAGCGGGCAGTTCTTGGCTCCTGCTTCGGGCAGGCAGAACAGGGAGCGCCTGCGAGGCGCTTACAAAGTGCTCGTGGCCCAAGCGCGTGCGGCGGCCGCTGAGCGCCGGCAGCAACTTGAGCGCCTCCATCGGGAGGCCAAGGAGCGCGGTGGAGTACATCGTTAGCTGCAGCAACTACCATGCCAATCCTGCAGGCGCACAAGGTATGGAGCACGAGAGAGGGATTCCGCTGCGAGCGCGCAGATTAGCAGATCTCTCGGTTGCGCGAGCGGAGCCAAAACGATCTCCCAGCCGCCCGCGGGTGGCTGCCCGGCACGCAGCACCTGATAGCGGGCGTTGGGCATTACCTCAAGGAGCGCGTAGTTCTGTGCCAACCGCTCCCGCGCGCTGACGAGCGAAAAGCCCTCAGCGAGCCAGCCATCCTCTGCGGCGTCGGGCTGGTGATAGCCGAGCTCTGGTATGGCGAGGCCGTCAAGGAAGAAACCGAGCCCTTGCGCCACGTCATCGGTCTGGAGGACGAACCGCACGACGGCCGGGCCCCCCACGTAGGTCGTGAGGTCGAGCTCGTCGTGAATCCAGCCGCCCGAGCGGCCAGTGTAGCCCCAGCCAGGGCTGTTGCCGCGAGGGTTGCTCGCCGTCATGTGCGGGCTGGCAAGCAATTGCCAGCTTTCGCCCTTGTCGCTTGAGATAAGGACGTAAGCATAGTCGTAGCCATCCTCGAGTTCGTACCAGGTCCAGTAGGAGAGGTGCGCGCTGGCAAGCCGGGAAAGGTCGAAGCTGCGCGTGAGGTAGTGAGTGGAGTTGGAAGTAGCTCCAGACCACCACAGGTAGTCCCCTTCATATGCACCTACCGGAACGCGGGGCACAGATGGGGCGCCCACAAAGGCAACGCTCCCTTGCCCTGGCGGAAGCCGAATGACATCACAGCCAAATTGAGAGACTGTGTCGAGCAGCGAGCGGCTGGGGTTGAGTTCGTGGTAGGAAGCAGTGCCACAGGCACCCCCGCCACTCTGGGGGCTCGGCGCGCCGTGGCCCGATCTGCTAAACAGTTCTCCAACCCAGTGGACATAAAGGCCGCCCAGGTCGCTTTGGCAGCAAGGACCCTCTGAGGAGGAATTGCGCAATGCTTTGATGCCTTGCTGAGGGCTTACGGCGAGGCGGTTCAAGGCCTGCTCCCCAAACTGCTGTGCCCAGAAGGCAAG
>JAPWUW010000007.1 GCA_028275325.1 Anaerolineae bacterium
CGATATCCTCGTCAACAACGCAGGCATAAGCCGGCGGGCTCCTTCAGCCGAGATGAGCCTGGAGGACTGGCAAGCCGTGCTAGACGTCAACCTGACTGGCGTTTTCCTGTGCTGTCAGGTCATTGGCCAGCAAATGCTTGAGCGCCGGCAGGGCAAGATCATCAATATCGCGTCCATGTCTGCGCTGATCGTCAACCGCGACGTGCCACAGGCGCCGTACTACGCTTCCAAGGCCGGTGTGGTCATGCTCACCAAGGCATTGGCTGCCGAATGGGCGCCGTACAACGTGTACGTGAACGCCATTGCACCTGGATACATGCGCACGCCGCTCAATCAGGGGTTCCTGGCCGATCCAGAACGGGCCGCTCAGTGGACAGGCAACACGCCTCTCGGCCGCATCGGCGAACCGTGGGACCTCGCCGGGGCCGTTGTCTATCTGGCAAGCCCAGCCTCCGACTTCGTGACCGGGCACACCCTCGTCGTGGACGGCGGCTTCACGCTCTGGTAGGTTGCTGCAGGCACTCACGGCGTGGTAGGATTTTGCCGCGTGCCAGTGCGGATATATCTTGATTTGCCCCAATTGGGAGTCGGCTTTGCCTTTAGCTGAGTACGCGCGGATCATCAGGGAGCGCGGTTGGATTGTCGCTGTGACCGCAATCGTCGCCGCAGCGGCAGCCTTGCTTTTCAGCCTCGTGCAGCGCCCGGTATACCAATCGACTATCAGGTTGAACGTCATCGGTGCCCGCCCAGATTTTGGCCTTTCGCAAACGGTCAAGAGCTTGCTGCGCAACTATGCCGGGCAGATCCGCTCGTACGACACGGCCGTCCTGGCCCTGCGGGATATGCCCGAACCCCTGGACCTCACGCCCGAGGCCTTGCTTGCCAAGGTGAACGTGCAGGCTGTGGAATCGGATTTGCAGCTTGTCATCGAGGCTGAGGACAGCGACCCAAAGACAGCACAAATGATCGCGCAGCAAATGGCCGACACCTTCGTGTGGGTCACGGAGCAGTTTAACCTCAAGTTGGACGCTCGCGATCGCGTCAACGTCTTCGCCTCTGGGCCGGCAACACCTGGGTACAGGGTTCGGCCGCAGAAGAAGCTCAACACGCTGGCGGGTGGTATCCTGGGCGCTGTGGTAGGTGCAGCAATTGTCATCGCCCTTGAATGGCTCGACTCGCGTTTTGTGCGCTCGGCAGGGGACCTCGCCTGGCTAGAGGACATACGATTGCTTGCAGCCGTGCCGGCAGCCGAACCGCCACCCCGGGGGCACTGGCGGCAGGCCCTCGCAGTGGGGAGCTCAATCCCGCTTATGGGGGGCATCGCGCTAGGGATCCTGCTTGCCACTATTGCCTATCTTTTCCTCTAAAACAGCTGAGGGGAGGGGCGTGAGATCATGAGGCCTAACGCTGCCAAGGAGCTGCCGGTATTGCAGGAGCCAGCTTCGCCTCGAGCTGAGTCCTTTCGCCTGTTAGCAGCGCGGCTGCAGCACGCGCTGAAGGAGGCCCCGCAGAGGGCCGCGCTTGTCACCTCCCCTACGTGGGCTGAGCCCAGGCACTTTGTCGCCGCTAACCTGGCGCTTGCACTCGCCGAGGCGCAGGTGAGCACATGCCTGGTCGACGCCGACCTGCGTCGGCCCCAATTGCACGAGCTTTTCTCGCTGCCCCTCGCACCAGGGCTCCAGCAGGCCTTGGCCGGCACAGCTCAGGAGCCGGATTGCCTCAGGGAAGGCCCGTCCACGTGGCTTTCACTTCTGCCTGCGGGCGCCACGGATCCGGTCCCAGCCAGGCTGCTTGCCACACAAAGGGCAGAGGCATTCTTCGCTTCGCTCGCGGAGCGGTTTGCAACCGTTGTGGTTGTCACTGCCCCAGCACTTGAGGCCTCGGAGGCGGCTTCTTTGGCCCAGAAACTGAGCGGCACCATCCTAGTTGCGGCGACATACCGCACTGCACGGCAGGCGCTGCAGCGCGCGCAGCGCACGATCGCCGAAGTTGGGGGGACAGTGTTAGGCGCCGTGCTTGTAGAAGGCAGGGCTGGGCCGTTCCTCTGGCCATAAGGTCCCCACAGGAGGCAGCACGATGAAAGCTCTCATCTTGAGCGGTGGTCGTGGCACAAGGCTTCGCCCCATTACTTATACGAGCGCCAAGCAACTGGTGCCAGTGGGCAACCGGCCTGTGCTTTTCCGCGTGCTGGATGCTGTCGTGGATGCCGGCATAACGGAGATAGGCATCGTTGTGGGCGATACTGCGGCAGAGGTGCAGGCCGCAGTGGGAGATGGCTCCCGCTGGAACGCGCGCGTAACCTACATCAAACAGGATGCACCACTGGGCCTCGCCCACGCTGTGAAGATTGCTCAGCCCTTCATTGGCAGTGAGCGTTTCGTCATGTTCCTCGGGGACAACGTCATTCAAGGTGGGATCCGGCCCCTTGTGGAACAGTTCGAGAAGGCTAGCTGGAACGCACAGGTAGTGCTGAAGCGCGTGCCCGATCCGCGCCAGTTTGGCGTGGCTGAGTTAGAGGATGGGCGAGTAGCCCGCCTGGTGGAGAAGCCCGCGGAGCCGCGCAGCGACCTTGCGTTAGTTGGCATCTACATGTTCGATGAGCATATCTTCGAAGCCGTGAACAACATCAGGCCTTCCTGGCGCGGCGAGCTCGAGATCACCGACGCCATTCAATACCTTATCGATAAGGGCTTGATTGTGCACCCTCACATCCACGAGGGATGGTGGATAGACACTGGCAAGATGGAGGACCTGCTGGATGCCAACCGTCTTGTCCTCGACGAGCTCGAGCCAGCTTGCCACGGCTTCGTGGACAGCGATTCACAGCTCATCGGCAAGGTGGTCATCGAGGAGGGCGCACAGGTCATAAACAGCGTCATCCGCGGCCCAGCCATCGTTGGCGAGCACACCAAGGTCATCAATTCCTACATAGGCCCGTTCACCAGCGTCTACCACCATTGCGAGATTCGGGGAAGCGAGATAGAGCACAGCATCGTGATGGAGTACTCGCGCATCTGCGATGTGGACCAGCGTATAGAAGACAGCGTCATCGGGCGCAATGTCGAGATCACGCGCTCCCCGCTCAAGCCAAAGGCGTATAAGCTCACCCTTGGAGATAACAGTAAAGTTGGCCTCATCGGAGGTTAGTCTCAAGGCAATGCGCCTGTACCGGGTGCAGGTGGACCTCAAGCCTGACCAGATAGACTGGCGTGGGCAGGCCCTCTGCCAAGAAGCCAGTACCCTTGGTCTGCCACCTATCGAGAGCATCAGGGTGTCCGATCTGTACTTTCTGGCGGGAGAACTCACCCTGGCAGAGTGCCACCGCCTGTGCCAAGAACTGCTATGCGATCCGGTCGTTTCGACCTACAGCATCGCGGAGCTTACGGAATCTCTATCTTCCGGCCCATCCGTGGGCCACGGGGCACAGGTGATCGAAGTCTGCCTTCACCCAGGGGTGACGGACGCTGAAGCCGAGAGCCTTATTGCCGCGGCTCGCACAATCGGCGTGCTCTCTCTTTCCGCCGCTGCCACAGGGACACGCTATGTTGTGCACGGAGCATTGCGCGAACAAGAGCTGCGCACCCTTGCCGAGCGCTTGCTCTGCAACCCGGTCATACAGCGCTATAGCCTTGGCCAGATCGTCCCAGAACTCCCGCTTGGCCAAGTCGGTCACGGCGAGAAAGTCGAGTTCATCCCCCTCTCGGCAATGGGGGATGACGAGCTAGAGCGCCTGAGCCGCGAGAGGGTCCTCGCTCTCAGCCTGGGCGAAATGCGCGCTATTGCCGCTCACTTTGCCCGCCTTGGCCGGGATCCCACTGATGTCGAGCTCGAGACTCTGGCACAGACCTGGTCAGAGCACTGTGTCCATAAGACGTTCAAAGCGCTCATCGATTACGAGGAACACAAAGCAGGCCGTGTGGAGCGCGAGCGGATCGATGGGCTGTTGCGGACGTACATCGCGGCTGCCACCTACAGGCTGGATCGCCCATGGGTGCGCTCCGCCTTCACCGATAACGCCGGCATCATTGACTTTGATGAAGAGACCGAGGTCTCCTTCAAGGTAGAGACTCATAACCACCCTTCGGCCCTGGAGCCCTTCGGTGGCGCAAACACCGGCGTCGGCGGCGTCGTGCGGGACATCATCGGTGTGTCGGCGCGGCCAATCGCGGTCACCGATGTTCTTTGCTTCGGGTATCAGAACTGGCGTTTCGAGGACCTGCCGCCTGGTGTACTGCACCCGCGGCGCGTATTCCTGGGGGTGGTGGCCGGCATAGAGGATTACGGAAACAAAATGGGCATCCCGACGGTGAATGGCGCAATCCTCTTCGATGACGGCTACTTGGCCAACCCCCTCGTCTATTGCGGCTGCGTGGGCATTGCGCCAAAGGGTCGCCACCGCCGTCGGGCACAGCCAGGGGATGCGATCGTCATGCTCGGCGGGCGCATCGGCAGGGATGGCCTCCACGGCGCCACCTTCTCCTCGGCAGAGCTGGCCGCCGATACTGGCGCTCGGGTTGGCTCCGTGGTGCAGATCGGCAACCCAATTACGGAGAAGAAACTGCTCGAGGCCATCATGATCGCGCGCGACGAAGGGCTCTACAACGCGATCACCGACTGCGGCGCCGGTGGCCTCTCTTCGGCCGTAGGGGAGATGGGCAAGGAGATAGGCGCCCGGGTGGAACTGGAGAAAGCTCCGCTGAAGTACCCGGGCCTGGACCCTTGGGAGATCTGGCTCTCAGAGGCCCAAGAGAGAATGGTTCTGGCCGTCCCACAGGAGAAACTGCCCCGGCTGGAATCAATCTGCCGGGCCCTGGACGTCGAGATGACCGTCATAGGCGAGTTCACGGCGGACAAAAGCCTGCGCGTGTTTCACAAGGGCCGGTTGGTGGCAGATCTGGATATGGCCTTCCTGCACGATGGGCTGCCCCGGCGCCACCTCAAGGCGATCTGGCGCGAACCAGCGTTGCGGCTTGAGGCCCCTCCTGAGCGGAAAGAGCTTTCCCACATCGTGCTGGCACTTCTGCGCTGCCCAAACATCGCCAGCAAGGAATGCGTCATTCGCCGCTACGACCACGAGGTCCAGGGGGCCACAGCGGTCAAGCCTCTTACGGGAGTGGCAAACGATGGGCCTGCCGATGCTGCCGTGCTGCGCCCGAGCTATGCCGCTCACCCGCACCGGGCTATCGCTATAGGCTGTGGGCTCAACCCGCGCTATGGTTTGCTTGACCCTTACTGCATGGCAGTGAGCGCCATTGACGAAGCCTTGCGCAACGTGGTTGCTGTCGGTGCCGACCCCGAGCAGACAGCGATCCTGGACAACTTTTGTTGGGGCAACCCAGACCTGCCGGATCGGCTGGGCGCCCTTGTGCGGGCAGCCAAGGGCTGCTACGACGCCGCTCTTGCTTACGGCACCCCTTTTATCAGCGGCAAGGACAGCTTGAACAACGAATACACGGATCCAGCAAGCGGCCAGCGTATCTCAATACCCCCCACTCTGCTCATCTCTTCCATCGGCATTGTGCCAGATGTG
Source organism: Anaerolineae bacterium (assembly GCA_028275325.1). Classification (GTDB taxonomy): domain Bacteria; phylum Chloroflexota; class Anaerolineae; order DRVO01; family DRVO01; genus JAPWUW01. The sequence continues at coordinate 5,531 of JAPWUW010000007.1, forward strand.
CGCCAAGCCGTGACCATGGATCTGAAGGGGGCGGAGAATCTGCTCTATGTCATTGGCACTACCCGGGACGAGATGGGCGGCTCTCACTACGGGCTGGTGCTCGGCCAAGATTGGGGCAGGCCGCCAGCTCTTTGCCCGGACGGACCCGAAATACTGCGTCGGCTGCACCGAGCCATCATGGCTGGCCTGATCAGAGCCTGCCACGACTGCAGTGAAGGCGGCATCGGGGTCGCAGCAGCCGAGATGTGCATCGGCGGCCGCCTCGGCCTGGAAATGCGCCTTGGCGACGTGCCGCGCTCGCCTGATGTTCAGCGAGCCGACATTATCCTTTTTAGCGAGAGCAATTCGCGCTTTCTCGTCGAAGTTGCACCGGAACACGCAGAACAAGTCGAGGCGCACTTCGCCGGCGTGCCATTTGCTTGCGTCGGGCGCGTGAGCGCAGAACCAACCCTCAAGATCTGGGGGCCCGATGGGACCGTCGTTGTGGAACTCCCAGTACACGAGCTTGTCAAAGCCTGGCAGGATCAGAGTTATGAGCGGCCTAGACCCTTCACAGCTTGAGAGCGTGGTGCGCTCGGCGCTCGCTGAGGATCTCGGCAGCGGGGATTACACTACGCAGTGGGTCATCCCGCCAGGAGCCGTCGGCAGTGGCTCCTTTGTGGCCAAGGAGCATGGGATCCTCGCTGGGGTGCCGGTGTTGGCCACTGTGTTCGCATTGCTTGACCCAGAGTGCAGCCTAACGGCGTACCTCCAGGATGGGGCTGAGCTGCACCCCGGCCAGGAATTCGCGCGCGTGTGCGGCCCGATCCGGGCCTTGCTCGCCGGCGAGCGCACGGCCCTGAACTTCCTGCAGCGGCTCTCGGGGATTGCCACGCTGACCCGCCGATACGTGGAGGCGGTGGCTGGCACGAAGGCCGTTATTCTCGATACGCGCAAAACGACGCCCGGGCTGCGCTTCCTCGAGAAGTGGGCAGTGAGGGTTGGTGGCGGGCAGAATCACCGCTTCGGTCTTTTCGATATGATCCTGATAAAGGACAACCACATTGCCGCCGCAGGCGGCATCCGGCAGGCAGTCGAAGCAGTGCGCCAAAGAAACGACCGCGGGCTCCTGATTGAGGTGGAAGTCACCAACAGGCAAGAGCTAGAGGAAGCGCTGGCACTTGGCGTGGACCGTATTCTCCTTGATAACATGAGTGTGAGTGAGATCGCAGAAGCTGTGCGCCTCGTTGCCGGCCGAGTGCCGCTAGAGGCTTCCGGCGGGGTCACGTTGGGCAACGTGCGGCAGATAGCGGAAACTGGCGTCGACTTCATCTCTGTGGGAGCGCTCACTCACTCGGCGCCAGCGCTGGACATGAGTATGGAGCTTGCTTGAGGGCGTGAATGATGACGAGGGCCATTGTTGAGCCTCTTCCCTCCCTGGCGCAGTACCGCCGCCTCCCGCCAGAAGAGGCTTTGGAGAGAGCACGAAAGGCGCGGGAGGCACTGGGCGCGAACGTCGTCCTCCTTGCACACCACTACCAGGTCGATGAGATTGTCGCCCTTGCGGATCACCGGGGGGACTCTCTCGAGCTGTCGAGGCTGGCTGCTGCAGAGCATAGGGCGGAATACATCGTGTTTTGCGGTGTGGACTTCATGGCCGAGAGCGCTGCCATCCTTTGCTCCCCCAAGCAGAAGGTGATCCTCCCTGCCGGTGATGCCCCTTGCCCAATGGCTGCAATGGTCGACGTTCCAGCGCTGCGCTTCGCTTGGGAATTCCTGGAGTCGCTGTGGGGGCGTGGAGCTGTCGTGCCCCTGGCGTACCAGAACTCAAGCGCGGCCGTGAAAGCCTTCTGCGGCGAGCACGGGGGCGCTGTGTGCACTTCTTCTAACGCTGAAGCGGCACTCAGGTGGGCCCTCGGTCAGGGCAAGCGCGTCCTCTTCGTGCCCGATCAGTATCTGGCGATCAACAGCGCCTTGGCTTTGGGTTACCGCAAGGAAGAGATCGCTCTCTGGCGCCGCCACGAGGATCGGCTCGATGCTAGAGGGGATGTGCAGCAAGTGGCCGTCGTCGCATGGGATGGCTACTGCCACGTACACCTTCGCTTTCAGCCGGAAGACATAGTCGCTGTGCGCCAGCGTCATCCCGGCATCAGGGTGATAGTTCACCCCGAGTGCACTCCCGAGGTTGTCTCGCTTGCCGATGCAGCGGGATCGACTTCTTATATCGTGAAGGCTGTGGAGCAAGCGCCTGCCGGGTCGAGTTTCGCCATCGGTACGGAGACCCACCTTGTGCACCGGCTGGCACGGGAGCATCCCAATAAGCTCATAGTGCCCCTGCGTCACTCCACTTGCGTGACCATGGCCAGAACCGACGTCTACAACCTTTGCTGGGCGCTGGAGAACTTGCTAGCCGGCAACCCGGTGAACGTCGTCTCGGTACCGCCACCGGTAATCGCTGGCGCTCGTGCTGCACTGGAGAGGATGCTGCAGATCCGTTGATGAGCACCAGTAGCAGGCAGCTTTTTACAGACGTACTCATAATCGGTAGTGGCATTGCAGGCGGCACTGCCGCGCTATACCTCGCCGAGCAGAGCGGGGTGGACGTCACAATCGTCACAGCAGCCAGGGATCCGCGCGAGGCAAACACGTTCTACGCTCAAGGCGGGATCATAGCGCGCGGCCCTTCGGATTCTCCAGGGCTCCTCGCGGAGGATCTATACCGAGCTGGAGCTGGTATCAACAACCCCGAGGCCGTCTCAGTCTTGGTCGAAGAAGGACCGAGGCTGGTCCATGAGTTCCTGGAAGGCAAGCTCGGGGTGCCTTTCAACCGCAGGCCGGATCACGAGCTTGAGTACATCCGTGAGGCTGCGCACTCCACCGAGCGCATCCTTCACGTCGAGGATTCGACTGGCCGAGCCATCGAGACGAAGTTGGTGGAGGCGCTCACCTCCCGGCCCAATATCAGGCTATTGCCGCAGCACACTGCTGTAGACCTGCTGACGCCGTCGCATCACTCGCGCAACATGGTCGATGGCTACAAGCCCCTCACCTGCGTTGGCGCTTACGTGTATGACCAGCAGCACGACGAGGTGATCACCGTGCTTGCGCGCAAGACCATACTGGCCACCGGCGGCATCGGGCAGATCTACCTGCACACTACCAACCCGCCAATCGCGCGCGGGGATGGCGTGGCAATGGCGTACAGAGCTGGTGCGCGCATCCACCATGCGCAGTTTGTGCAGTTTCACCCAACAGCCTTCTACTACCAGGGCAGGACGCAGTTCTTGGTCTCCGAGACGGTGCGCGGTGCCGGTGCGGTGCTCGTGAACGAGAGAGGTGAGAGATTTATGGAACGCTACGCGCCCGAATGGAAGGACCTGGCGCCGAGAGATGTCGTGGCCCGCAGCATCCATTACGAGATGCTCTCGACAGGCGCCTCGCATGTCTACCTGGACCTGCGCAGCGCGCTCAGCCCCGAACAGATAGTAGAACGGTTCCCCTACATCTACGAGAACGCCTTGCGCTTCGGCATCGATATCACCAAGGAGCTCATACCTGTTGTGCCGGCAGCACACTACTTCATAGGCGGCGTCTGGGTGGATACGTGGGGGCGTTCCACCATTCGCAACCTGTACGCCGCTGGTGAGGTCGCCTGCACTGGCGTTCACGGCGCCAACCGTCTGGGAAGCGCTTCACTCTTGGAGGGGCTTGTCTGGGGCCACCGTGCGGCACACGACGCCCTGCGCAGCTTGGATGAGCCGTTCCCAGTTCGGCCGGAGGATATCCCCGACTGGGAAGATACAGGCCTGGTAGACCGGCCAGATCCAGCCCTCATTGCACAGGACCTCACCACCATCAAGTACATTATGTGGAATTATGTGGGGCTCGTGCGCAGCCAGCGGCGGCTGGAGCGCGCGATCGACGACCTCTCTCAGCTACGCTCAGAGATCAGCAAGTTTTACCGCCAGACCCGGTTGAGCGACGCACTGATTGGCCTGCGCAACAGCGTGGAAACAGCCCTGCTTGTCGCCTGGGCCGCGTGGGAAAACAAGCGCAGCATCGGCACGCATTTCCGCGAGGATTGAATGCCCCCACGGATCCTGATCCTCACTGTTTCCGGCACAAATCGAGATCGCGATGCGGCCTTGGCGTGCGAGCTTGCCGGTGGCAAGCCGGAGGTTGTCCACATAAGCGAGCTGCTCAGCGGCGCACGGCGGCTGTCCTCGTACCAGATGCTCGTGTTGCCTGGCGGCTTCTCCTACGGGGATGACCTTGGGGCCGGCCGCATCCTGGCCACTGACCTTCTCTACAGCCTGGGCGGGAGGGCGCAACCGGCCGAGGGAGCATCTGCCCTGGCCGACACGCTGGCCGAGTTTGCTGAGAGCGGCAAGCCCATCCTTGGCATATGCAACGGCTTCCAAGCCCTCGTGAAGGCTGGCTTGCTTCCTGGGCCAATCGACGGTCGCAATGGCCAGCTTGTGACCCTTGTCGGCAACGCTTCCAACAGGTTCGAGTGCCGTTGGGTTTACCTGCGGGCCGAGCCAGGCAGCCCTTGCATCTTCACAAGAAGCCTGGATGGCCCGATCTACTGCCCCGTTGCCCATGGGGAGGGCCGTTTCATCCCGCTTGACGAGGCAATACTAGCGGCCATCGAGCGGCACAAGCTCGTTGCCGTCCGCTACGTGGACGCCAATGGGGATCTCGCGGGGTACCCTTGGAACCCGAACGGATCCGTGGCGAACATCGCCGGTATCTGCAACGAAAAGGGTAATATCTTCGGCTTGATGCCCCACCCGGAGGACCACGTCTTCCCCTGGCAGCATCCGCGTTGGGCAAGGGGGGAGGAGGGGGCAAGCGGCCTAGCCCTCTTCCGGAACGGCATCGCGTACGCCGCCCAATTCTGATCTTAGGGGGTTGCCTTGGCCACAACTTTCAGTCATGAGCAGTACATTTCGCCCTTTGCCTGGCGGTACGGCAGCCAGGAAATGCGCGCCCTGTGGTCGGAGCAAGCGAAGCGCCGGCTGTGGCGCCGCGTGTGGTTGGCGCTTGCCAGCGCCCAGGCACGCGCAGGGTTGCTCTCAACACAGGAGCTTGAGGACATTCGAGCGCACGTCGATGCCGTCGACATTGAGGCCGCTGAGGAGCTTGAGCGGGAAATCCGCCACGACCTCATGGCAGAGCTGCTCGTCTTTGCGCGCCAGTGCGTCGTCGGGGGAGGCAAGCTTCACCTGGGCGCAACCAGCATGGATATCGAGGATAATGCTGACGCGCTGCGGCTGCGCGAGGCGTTGCTCATTCTCGAGCGGAAGCTATCTGCCTGCTTGCGCGCGCTGGCCCGCCGCATCGATGAGCTTGCAGAGGCACCGTGCTTGGGGTACACGCACCTGCAGCCAGCAGAGCCGACGACTGTAGGTTATCGACTCGCCCTTTACGCCCAAGATCTCTGGGACGACCTGAAAGCCCTGCGCGAGGCACGGGCCAGCATCCGCGGCAAGGGATTCAAGGGAGCTGTGGGAACGAGCGCCTCCTTTGAAGCCCTTCTACACGGCACAGGGATCAGCCCTCGTCAACTCGAGGCCTGGGCCATGGCTGAACTTGGAATCGAGGCCTTCCCTGTCTGCGCTCAGACGTACCCGCGCAAGCAGGACCTCATGGTGGTGAGCGCCATCGCTGGCCTCGGGGCTTCCGCACACAAGTTTGCACTGGACCTGCGATTGCTGCAATCTCCGCTGGCTGGCGAGTGGCAGGAGCCGTTCGGCCGCCGGCAGGTTGGCTCCTCGGCGATGCCGTTCAAGCGCAACCCCGTTGTTGCCGAGAAGATCTGCTCTCTTGCGCGCTGCCTGGCAAGCCTCGTGTCTATTGCCTGGCAAAACGCGGCCGAATCCGCACTTGAGCGGACCCTAGACGACTCCGCCAACCGCCGCATCGTCCTTCCGGAGGCGTTTCTGGCAGCAGATGAAATCTTGATCTCCCTTCAGCAAGTGATCGAGGGGCTGCAGTTCTACCCAGCAGTGGCAGCCAGAAACCTCTTGCAGTATGGGCCGTTTGCCGGCACGGAGAGGATTCTCATGGAGGCAGTGCGTCGCGGGGCGAACAGGCAGGAACTGCACGAGGTGCTGCGAGAAGAGGCCATGCATGCCTGGGCCCAAGTCCAAGCCGGGCAGCTGAACCCTCTCGCCGATCGGCTTTGCCAGAACCAAACGCTCCTGCAATACTTAGATTGCTCTACTATCCGATCACTGCTTGATGTGCGCAATCACCTTGGCGATGCGCCAGCGCGGGCGCGCCAGTTTGCAGCTGATCTGACTCGCTACTTGGATGAGTAGAAGGAGGGGACAAGAATGAACAACCTGGCAGAGCTTGTCCTGGCGGTGCGGCCCTTAGCCCTGAGAGAGACCAATATTCCTGAACTGGGTAGGCTTATTCGGGGCAAGGTGCGCGACAACTACATTGCGGACGGCAAGCGTGTCCTCATCACGACAGACCGGCTCTCCGCGTTTGACCGCGTCCTCGGAGTTGTTCCGTACAAGGGGCAGGTGCTCAACCAGCTCAGCGCCTTCTGGTTCGAGGCGTTGCAGGATATCTGCCCCAGCCATATGCTTGCGGTCCCGGATCCGAACGTCATGCTGGCGCATGAGGTTCGGCCATTCCCCGTTGAAGTCGTAGTGCGCGGCTTCATCACCGGTGTCACCACCACCTCGCTCTGGTACAACTACGAGCGGGGGGAGCGGCATATGTATGGCATCACCCTTCCGGACGGGCTGCGCAAGAACGAGCGCCTGCCGCAACCCGTGATCACCCCAACAACGAGAGGGACTGGGCCTGGCGGCCACGATGAGCGCATAACTCCCGCAGAGATCATGCAAAGGGGGTTGGTGAGCCCCGAACACTGGGAGAGCATAGTGTCGATAGCCCTGGCGCTCTTCCGGCGGGGGCAAGAGCTGTGCGAGCGCGCAGGCATCATCCTGGTCGATACCAAATACGAGTTTGGGCTCAAGAACGGGCAGATTGTCCTTATCGACGAGGTGCACACGCCAGATTCTTCCCGCTTTTGGGATGCGACAACGTACGATAGCCGCTTTGCGGCTGGGCAGGAACCAGATAACCTGGACAAGGAGTTCATCCGCATGTGGTTCGTGGAGCGCGGTTACCGCGGCGAGGGAGAGCCCCCAGAGATGAGCGCCGAGCTCACCGTGCAGGCCGCGGAGCGCTATATAAGTGTCTACGAGAAGATCACAGGCCGTGCCTTCGAGCCAGCGGCTTACCCGGCTGAGCCGCGCATACGCCGTGCTCTGCAGGTGGCCGGGATTCTGCCGGCCAGCGCCTGAGCATGGCGAAAGGAGTGAAGCTGTGGCGTCACAGGCGCGTGCAATTATCATAATGGGGTCCCTTGCGGATCGAGAGCATGCTGCCTCGGTTCGGAGCGCTCTGGAAGAGCTTGGCGTGGCAGTCGAGGCACGTGTGGCTTCAGCCCACAAGAGCCTGCGCCACCTTCTGGCCATGCTGGAGCACTATGAGGCCCAGGGCGGCAACCGCGTTTACATCGCCATCGCCGGCCGGTCCAATGCCCTAGCTGGCGTCATTGATGCTCACGTCGTGGCACCAGTGATCACATGCCCGCCGTACTCGGATCGCTTTGGTGGCGCGGACATTTACTCCTCTCTGCGCATGCCAAGTGGCATTTGCCCTCTGGTTGTGCTGGAGCCAGAGAACGCCGCCTTAGCTGCTGCTAAAGTGCTCTCTCTTGCTTGCCCTGAGCTGGCAGAGCGCATCAAGCAGCGCCAGGAGGCAAACGAGCGCGCTTTGGTGGAGGCAGATGCTTCCCTAAAGGAGCATTGAAGGCGGCAATGACGACGGCGGAGGAGGCCACTGTGTGTCGGGATGAGTTGCGCGAGAGCTGCGGGGTTTTTGGGGCGTTTGTCCCTGGCGCCGATGTCGCCCGGCTCATTTTCTTTGGCCTCTTCGCCCTTCAACACCGAGGCCAAGAGAGCGCTGGGATCGCTGTTTCCGACGGGCGTGTTGTGCGCATGCACAAGGCCATGGGCCTCGTCTCACAGGTTTTCAACGAGGAGAACCTGCGGCCGCTGGTTGGGCACATTGGGATCGGCCACAACCGGTACAGCACCAAAGGCTCTTCGCGGCTGATTAACGCTCAGCCGTTCCTTCTCGAATCGCTTCTTGGCCCGGTGGCAGTCGCCCACAATGGCAACTTGACCAATGCTGCCTCTTTGCGTCGTCAGCTGCTGCAGAAAGGCGTTGGGCTCACCACAAGCTGCGACAGCGAGATAATCACGCAGATGATTGCCGGTGGCGTGGGGGACACGTGGACGGAGCGCATCCGTTCCTTCATGGTTCAGGCTCAAGGCGCCTACTCTCTGGCCGTCCTCACGCGCGACGCTCTGTATGCCGTGAGGGATCCGCACGGCTTTCGCCCCCTTTGCCTTGGCAAACTGCCAGATGGCTGGGTCATAGCCTCTGAATCCTGCGCGCTGGCGACAGTCAACGCCACCTTCGTGCGAGAGATCGAGCCTGGGGAGATTGTACGCATTGACGAGCAAGGAGTCTGGAGCGAGGAGGGCCTGCCGCCGCGCGAGAGGGCGCTCTGCATCTTCGAGTTCATTTATTTTGCCCGCCCGGATAGCATCATTTCGGGCAAGCTTGTGCATCAGGTTCGTTATCAGCTTGGCGCTCAGCTCGCCCGCGAGCATCCTGTCGAAGCCGATGTGGTGATCGGCGTGCCGGACTCAGCGATCCCGGCGGCAATTGGCTACGCGCATGAGAGCGGCATACCCTACAACGAGGGGCTGATCAAGAACCGCTATATCGCGCGCACCTTCATCCAGCCTGATGACCGCCTGCGCCGGGCGGGCATTGCCCTCAAGCTCAACACCCTCCCGGCAAACCTGCAGGGCAAGCGCGTCGTCGCTGTGGACGATAGCATAGTCCGCGGCAACACTACTGGGCGCATCGTAGATCTCTTGCGCAGCGCCGGTGCCCGCGAGGTCCACGTCCGCATCTCTTCCGCGCCGCTTTGCCACCCGTGCTTCATGGGCGTGGACATGGCTACTTACGACGAGCTGATCGCGCACCGCTTGAGCGTGGAGGAGATCCGGCGGCACATACATGCCGATACCCTCGCTTACTTGTCCGTTGAGGGCATGGTCAAGGCTACAGGCTTGCCCGCAAGCCATTTCTGTCGCGCTTGTTTCACCGGGGTCTACCCCGTCGAGCGGGAGCCCGAGCAGGCGAAGCTGGCTTTCGAGATGGTGCATCAATGAGAGTACTGGTAGTTGGCTCTGGGGGGCGGGAGCACGCCCTGGCCTGGAAACTCCGCCAGTCCCCAAACGTGAGTGAGCTTTTCCTGGCACCCGGCAACGGTGGAACCGCCAGCATTGCCCGCAACATCCCGGTCAAGGCCGATGACATCCCTGGGCTCGTGCGGGCAGCAAGGGAGCACCGGGCCGATCTCGTCGTGGTCGGGCCGGAGGCACCGCTTGCGGCCGGGCTCGTGGACGCCCTCGCTGAGGAAGGGATAGTTGCGTTCGGCCCGACAAGGGCAGCTGCACGGCTTGAGTCCTCCAAGGCTTTCGCGAAAGATTTCATGGCCAGGCACAGCATCCCAACAGCTCCATACCGGGTGTTTGCCGATTACGAACAGGCTTGCTCGTACGTGCTCTCTCTCACGCAGCCACCGGTCGTCAAGGCCGATGGCCTGGCGGCTGGCAAAGGGGCGATAGTGCCAGGCAGCATCCAGGAAGCCCTGGAAGCAGTGCGCCGGCTGATGGTCGAGCAAGAGCTAGGCACCGCGGGCACCACACTGGTGCTCGAGGAGCGCCTTCAGGGCCAGGAAGTGAGCTTGCTCGCCCTGTGCGACGGGAGCACCCTGGCGCCGCTTCTGCCGGCACAGGATCACAAGGCCGTTTTCGACAATGACGAGGGGCCCAACACAGGTGGCATGGGTGCATACGCGCCAGCCCCCGCGATGACAGCTGCGGTGCAGGACCGGGCTGTGCGGGAGATACTCGAGCCCACTGTGCGGGGCATGGGCCTGGAGGGCACCCCTTACCGCGGGGTGCTGTACGCGGGGCTCATGCTGACCGAAGATGGCCCTCAGGTCCTCGAGTTCAACTGCCGCTTTGGGGATCCGGAAACACAGGCACTGTTGCCACTCCTGGAGGCCGACCTTGCCTTGCTCCTGTGGCAGTGTGCGTGTGGCCAGTTGGATGTGGGTGCGGTGCGCTGGCGCGCCGGGTTCTGCGTTTGCGTGGTCATGGCTTCGGGAGGATACCCAGGGCAGTACCGCACCGGCTTGCCAATCTACGGCGTGGAGGCGGCCGAAGCCTTGGGGTGCATTGTCTTCCATGCGGGGACGCGCTGGTCCAGCGGGCAGCTTGTGACAAGCGGCGGCCGCGTTCTTGGCGTCACAGCTGTCGGCCAGACGCTGAAGGAGGCTATCGACCGCGCCTACGCTGGTGTCCGCGCGATCAGCTTTGAAGGCGCCCACTTCCGAACGGACATTGGGGCCAAGGGCCTTCAGCTGTGCAGGCAGCTGGCTTCAGAGAGACGTTGCACTTGAGCAATCATTTGCCTGAGGCGGAAGCCTACAAGAAGGCGGGCGTCGATATCGACGCCGGCAACCTGGCAGTGGCGCTAATGGCCGAGGCGGTTCGCTCAACCTACGGGCCAGAGGTGCTGGCTGGCATTGGCGCCTTTGGCGGGATGTATGCAGCCACTCGGCTTTGTGCCATGCGCGATCCGGTGCTTGTGGCCTCAGTCGATAGCGTTGGCACCAAAGTCATGCTGGCGGCACAGGCCGGCCGATGGGCCGGCATCGGGCAAGACATCGTGAACCACTGCATCAACGACGTGCTCGTGCAGGGGGCCTACCCCCTCTTCTTCCTTGATTACATTGCTATGCCCAAGCTTGACCCTCGGGTTGTCGCCACGATCGTCTCGGGCATGGCGGAAGCTTGCCGTGCTGCTGGCTGTGCCCTCTTAGGTGGCGAGACGGCAGAGCTGCCAGGCCTCTACCAGCCAGGGCAGCTAGATGTCGTCGGCACCATGGTTGGTGCCGTTGAGCGCCACGCAATCATCGATGGCAAGCGCATAGCCAAAGGGGATGTGCTCTTGGGCCTCCCCTCAAACGGGCCACACACGAACGGCTACACCTTGATACGCAGCGTCTTTCAGGGCCACGCGCTCGACCGCTACCTGCCGGAACTGGGTTGCACGCTGGCGGATGCTTTGCTTGCTCCGCACACTTCATACCTCCCTCATGTTCAGAGGCTGCAGAGCGGGGTGGATGTCAAAGGGCTAGCTCACATCACGGGTGGTGGCTTTATCGACAATATCCCTCGCATCCTCCCAGAGGGGCTTGCAGCCCTAGTCAGACGTGGGTCCTGGCAAGTGCCCCCACTCTTCCAGCTCATCCAGCGGCTGGGCGCTGTGAGTGAGGCCGAGATGTTCCGCGTTTTCAATATGGGCATCGGCATGGTTGCAGTTGTGCCTGCCGAGGAAGCAACAACAGCCCTGGCTCTTGCGGGGCCAGGCGCAGCCCTCATCGGCGAGATCGTGCCCAGAACACAAGATGCCGTTGTCTTCGCGTAGCAGGCCTGTATCTGGAGAAGTGCAGTGACAGCCCAGAACAAGAAGGTGCGCATTGCAGTGCTCATCAGCGGCTTTGGCTCCAACCTGCAAGCGATCATTGACGCTTGCCGCTCCGGCTACATTCCTAACGCTGAGGTCTGCGCGGTCATCTCCAACCGCAAAGAAGCGTATGGGCTCGAGCGCGCAAGGCAAGCCGGCATAGCAGCGGTGTACTTTCCCCTCAAACCCTTCAAAGACCAGGGCAAGAGCCGGCAGGATTACGACGCCGCCTTGGCAGACCTCGTGGCAAGCTACAGGCCGGATTGGATCGTTCTGGCCGGCTGGATGCACGTGCTCAGCATGGCTTTCCTGGGCCGCTTCCCAGGCCGGGTGATCAACCTGCATCCGGCGCTCCCTGGCGCCTTCCCGGGAACCGATGCCATAAGGCGCGCATACGAGGCTTACCAGCGCGGTGAAATCACCCACACTGGCGTAATGGTGCATCTGGTGCCGGATGAAGGCGTGGACGTCGGCCCCGTGCTGGCACAACAGGAAGTGCCCATCTACCCGAGCGATACTCTGGCGGACCTGGAAGCGCGCGTGCATGCAGTGGAGCACGAACTCCTGCCGACGGTCCTGCGCAAGCTTGTCCTAGGGCAGCTACAGCCCCGCCAGGCAGCAGCGGAGCAGAGGACCAACCCAACAACTTAGCTAGAGCAGTAGCAGGGAGGCAAACGACATGGCAGATAGAAGGGCGATCTTGAGCGTGTATGACAAACGGGGGCTTGTTCCCTTTGCACATAAGCTACATGAGCTTGGCTTTGAGCTTGTGGCCAGTGGCGGCACTGCTCGAGCTCTGCGGGAGGCGGCAGTGCCCGTCAGGGATGTGAGCGACATAACCGGCTTTCCGGAGGTCCTCGACGGCCGCGTGAAGACTTTGCACCCGGCGGTTCACGCCGGGATCCTGGCACGCCCGACGCCCGAGCATGAGGCGCAACTGCGGCAGCTCGGCCTGTTGCCGATTGACGTCGTGGCAGTGAACCTGTACCCCTTCGAGCAGACGGCGGCCAAGCCAGGAGCCACGCTTGAGCAAGTGATCGAGGACATCGATATCGGCGGTGTAGCACTGCTGCGGGCAGCTGCCAAGAATTTTGCCCGGGTTGCCGTCATCGTGGACCCCACTGATTACGAAGTGGTAATTGGGGAACTTGCGGCCAGCGGGCAGGTGCAGGAGAGCACAAGGCGGCGGCTGGCGTGGAAAGCTTTCGCGCACACGGCGCGCTATGATGCCATGATCTCCAAGTATTTCCGCGATCAGGGGTTTGCCGGCGAAGGCTTCGCACCAGAGCTCACCTTTGCCTTCCAGAAGCTCCAGGATCTGCGGTACGGCGAGAACCCTCACCAGAAGGCTGCCCTGTACCGTGAGGTGGGTGCAGATTGGGGTATACCTGCAGCCGAAGTGCTGCAGGGCAAGGCGCTTTCGTTCAACAACATCCTCGATGCGGAGGCGGCCCTTGCCTTGACGGAGGAATTTGCGGAGCCAGCGGTCGCCATCATCAAGCACAATAACCCCTGTGGGTGCGCCGTTGCTCAGGATATAGTGGCAGCCTTCGAGCTCGCCCTGGCCAGTGACCCTGTCTCAGCGTTTGGGGGCATCATCTCGGCGAACCGGGCGGTGACGGGCACATTTGTCCGTGCGCTCAAGGATCTTTTTGTGGAGGTCCTGGTGGCGCCAGAGTACACCGAAGAGGCGCTGGAGCTTCTCCAGAAGCGGCCAAACTTGCGTGTCCTGCGCGCGCCCAAGGGGCTCGGAAAGCCCGCCTACGAACTGCGCAAGCTGAGCGGGGGCGGACTCGTCTACACGCCTGACTATGGCGATATCGATCGGCTCGACGTCGTCACAAAGCGGCAGCCAACAGAAGAAGAGATGAAAGCCATGCGCTTTGCCTGGCTTGTTGCCAAGCACGTCAAATCCAACGCTATAGTCTTTGCCAGAGGCACCGCCACCGTCGGCGTCGGGGCGGGGCAGATGAGCCGTGTGGATTCTGTGTGGATGGCAGCACGCAAGGCGGGGGAGAGGGCCAAGGGAGCCGTAATGGCCTCCGACGCCATGTTCCCCTTCCCAGATGGAATAGATGTGGCTGCCGAGGCCGGAGTCACAGCGGTGATCCAGCCAGGAGGATCAATCCGCGACGAAGAGGTCATAGCCGCTGCTGACAAGTACGGCCTCGCCATGGTGTTCACCGGGATGAGGCACTTCCTCCACTGAGACCCCCTTGAGGCAGGGGCCCAGCGAGCCCCTGCCTCATTTTGGGAGCTGCAGCGACGCGCCATCGCAGCCTTCGAAGAGGTAAACCGCGACACGCGCAAGCTCCCAGTGCCCAGTGGCGCGGCAGTGCTCATCTAGCCACTTGAGAGTCAGCCCCCGCTCATCCCAGATTGACGCTTCCGAGAGCCACAGCCACACACGCCTGCTGCCAGCCAGCCTCTCCGCAAGGTAAGCGCCTACCTGATCTTCTGACATGCCGCCATTAGTGTATGGGCCCGGCAGAGCCTCCCACTGCGCCCCGAGGTAGTAGCGAGCGGAATGCTCAAGGTACGGGATCTGCAAAAGCAGAGCATCCCCATCCCGCCATCCCTGCAGCGTCATCGCCGCCGCACCGCGCATGTCGGCCTTGATACTGAACCGGCCCTGCATCCACACCCCGTACAGCGCAGCAGCAACTGCCAGGCCAGCTGCACCCACCCCCAGCCACTTGCGCCGGGCAAGCAGGCGCTCAAGCCCGCTGGCCGTGAGCAGCACGAAGGCCGGGAGCGAACCGATAAGGTAGCGGTCCGCAAACAAAGGTGTGCGGGTGCAGACCAGGAAAACCAAAAACAACGGCACAGTTAGCCAGGCCACGACGAACCGCAGCCGCCAAGACTCCCGTCGGCATGCCTCAATGACACCAGCGGACAAGCCAAGTGCATGGGGCATGGCCAGCCACCACTCGGCTGCCGCGACGATGCCCAATGGCCAGCCGCGGGCGAGGATCCCCAGCATCTGCCCGAGCGTGTAATCCGGATGGCCTGTCCTGAACCCGGAGAGAAAAAGGCCTAGCTGCCATCGGCCCAGTGGTACATAGAGCAGTGCCGGCCCAACCACAAGCAAAGCAAAGGACAACAAGCGGCGGCCGGGCAGGTGCCCCCAAGTGCATGCTGCCGCCACCAGCTGGGCTGGGATAAGCAACACGCCGAAAACGTGGATGTAGGGCAAGAGCGCAGTCGAGAGCGCATACAACCCCAACGGGACAGCCCCACCCGTACTGAGAGCGCGCCAGAGGAAGGCAAAGGAAGCTATGCTCATGAGGCCGAGCAGGGCGTACATTTTGGCTTCCTGGGCGTACCAGATGTGATAGGGACTGCAGGAGAGCAGTATTATGGCAATCAGTGCAGCTCGTCTGCCCATCAGCTCCCTGCTCAGCCACCAGAGAGCGGGCAAGCAAGCAGCCGAGGCTAAGGCCGAGGGGAAGCGCAAAGCATACTCGCTCTGGCCAGCAGCCAGGATCCAGCCGCGCAGCGCAAGGTGATAGGCCGGGCCGTTCCACCCAGGTCTCAGGAGCCAGGCGGGCTCGGCAGCAAGCGCAAAACGCCAGGAATCGACCTCGTCACGCCACAGGCTCTGCGTTGTGAGCCCGTGAACTCGCAGACAAAAGCCCAGCAGGCACAGACAGTAGAGCATCCATCGTTCGCGCGCGCTGCTACGCAGAACTCTTCTCATCCTTGCTACACGCCGCATCGAGTTCTTGGCCCAGCCACGAGACGTAGCTTCTCGCCCCTTCGCTCAGTGGCAGCGCCAGAAACTCGGGCACTTCATAGGGGTGCAGTTCCTGCACCTTTGCCAGAAGGGCCTCAAGCTGCCCCACACTGGTCTTCACCAGGAGCAACACTTCAGCTGCGCTCTCCATCTTCCCTTGCCACCAATACAACGAGCGCACAGGGCCGAGCTGGTTCACGCAAGCTGCCAACCGCTCCTGTACGATGGCCTCAGCGAGAGTCGCTGCAGCCTCAGCTGGGGCTGTTATCAACACCAGCCGGTATGCGCCGGCGCTCACCAATTCGCCACTGCTGCCTTCCATAGCTCCCCCTTGGGCACGAATCCAGGCGCGCATTGCCCGCCACTGGCCGTTGCCAGAAGGTGCGCCACGGCCCTACACTGTTGGCTCGCGCAAGCAGAGACTGACGGCCTCAGGAGGTCAGGTGCAACAAGCCAAGGCGCTGCGCACGCTTGTGCTCGCCAACTTCTTCATGGCTTTTGGCTTCAACATCTGGCAGGCGGTGTTCAACAACTTTGCCGTGGAGGAGCTCGGGATCTCGCCAGCGCAAATGGGGCTCCTGCAATCGCTTCGCGAGATCCCGGGTGCCCTCGGTTTCCTCACCGGCTTCATAGCGCTGGCCTTCACCGAGCTCAGCATTGCCTCTGCGAGTGTTGCGCTGATGGGCCTTGGCCTTGCCCTGATGAGCCTTGCCAAGGATTGGCTCACCCTTGTCCTATACACAATGGCTTTCAGCATTGGCTTCCATCTCTTCTACCCCGCCGGCCAGGCAGCTGCGCTCCTCCTGGCTGAGAAGCGTGCACCCTCGCGCTTGCTCGGCCACCTGAGCTCCATTGGTGCGGCAGCAGCACTGTTGGCCACCCTGGCCATCGTGCTGCTTGTGAACCGGGTGGGCATCAGGGCCATAATGGCTATATCTGGAGTCATCACGGCCCTGGGAGGGCTGGCCTGTGCCCGCCGCACCGCTCACACTAGCAGGCAAAGCCGCCCCGCGCCAGCGCGCTGGCACAAACGGTATTGGCTCTATTATATCCTCACGTTCTTAATGGGCAGCCGCCGGCACATCTTCAGCACGTTTGCCATCTTTCTGCTTGTCCACGACCATGGCCTGCACGCTAGCGGGACGGCTGCTCTCTTCCTGGTGGCCAACCTGCTCTCGACCTACCTTGCCCGCGCTATTGGCCGGCTCATCGCCAGCGCTGGCGAGAAAAAGGCGCTAACGGGCTACTTCTTGGCGATCGCGGCCATCTGCCTCGGCTATGCTGGGGTGCAGTCGTTTCCGCTCCTTGCCTGCCTTTTCGTGGCAGATGGCGTCCTCTCGCGCTTCGATATGGCACTTGATTCCTACATGCGCAAGATCGCTCCCGAGGAAGAGGTGACGGCCAACACATCGCTTTCCCAGACGATCAACCACCTGGCCGCCCTAGTCGTCCCCGCCGCTGGCGGCCTGCTCTGGGAGCAGCTGGGCTCTGCCGCCCCGTTTGTATTTGGCGCTGCGGTAGCTGCCACCTGCGCGGCCCTGGCGCAGCGCATCCACCTGGCAGGCCAAGAGCAGGAGGCCGCTGGGCTCCAGCAGCTCTAGAAGCTCGCCTTTCCGGAGAGCGCCACCGCCGCCCTGCGCGTGTTCTCCTCGATGGCCAGCACAACGTATATTCCCTCAGCGGCGGCGTAGAGGAGCAGGAAGTAGATGAGCCCAGCAATGAGAATGCCCACAGCCATCCCCAACCCGGCGACTGCGCTGCCGAGCTCCATGCCTTTGGGCAGGTCACTTCCTTGCGCGAGGCCACTCAGCGCGCCCAGCAGCCCAGCGATCCCAACGCCTATTGCCCCGAGGATGGCTGCCACCAGGTCTATCCACGCCAGCACCTTGAAGAGCGTTCCGATAGTTCTCAGAGCCCGAAACCTTTTCTCCATGTTTTCACCTCTCCCATCAACTTTGCCCCAAGGGGGCGCACAACTTTCTCGCAGGATTTATGCCAGTGCTGTGCCGCGGGGTCAAGGAGTGGGGTGAGGCTTGCCAACAGGTGGTCAGTGCGCTATTTATTGGGCGTCTTCTGGAGGTGATGATCCATGGCGCGCAAAGAAACGATGCTTGCTGTCGTCTGCCACGGTATCGGCGACTACCGGCTTGAGGAGGTGGCCATACCGGAAATAGGCCCGGACGAAGTGCTTGTGCGCGTTCTTGCCACAGGAGTATGCGCAAGCGATGTGAAGGCAGCCCACGGAGCGGGGCGGATCTGGGGCTCTGAGGAATTCCCCCGCTACATCGAGCCGCCGGTCATTCCAGGCCACGAGTTCGTCGGCCAAGTGGTGGCACTTGGCGAACGCGCGGCAAGCGAGCTGCACCTTGCTCCCGGCGACTTGGCCATAGCCGAGCAAATTGTGCCCTGCTGGCAATGCCGTTACTGCCGCCGCGGCCAGTACTGGATGTGCGAACGCCATGACATCTTCGGCTTCCGGCAGCGGGCGCAAGGTTCCTGGGCGGAGTACATGAAGTTCCCGGCAGGAAGCATCGTCCACCAGGTGCCGACGACCGTCGCAGCACACCATGCCGCTCTCATTGAACCGCTCTCGTGCGCGATCCATGCGGTGGAGCGGGCCAACATTCAGTTGGGCGATGTGGTTGTGATAGCCGGCATGGGGCCAATTGGGCTTTGCATGCTCCAGGTGGCACGCCTGCGTTCCCCTGGGCTCCTTATTGCCCTCGATGTGCGCCCGTTCCGGCTCGAGGCGGCAAGTGAGCTGGGGGCTGACCTGGTTCTCAACCCGGCCGAAGCCGATGCGGTGGCAGAAGTGCGGCGCCTCACTGAGGGCTACGGCTGCGATGTGTACATCGAAGCGACCGGCTCGCCAAAGGGCGTCAGCCAGGGCCTCCAGATGATCCGCAAGCTCGGCACTTTTGTCGAGTTCAGCGTTCACGCTGGGCCTGCCGCTGTGGATTGGTCCATCATCGGGGATCAGAAGGAGCTTGACGTGCTGGGGGCACACCTCGGGCCGTACTGCTACCCTAAAGCCATCCGCCTGCTCGAGAAGGGCACCATCGCGGCCGAGCGGATCATCACACACCGGCTGCCCCTCTCGCAGTTCCGCGAGGCCCTCAGCTTAGCAGAAGAGGGCGATAGCTCGCTCAAGGTTATACTCGAACCCTGAGCTACCTCGCCAAGCCACCACAACGGGGATAATTCCCGCAGCGCGGCCAGGGGCATGGCTTGCTTTTGCCCTCGCCAGGCAGACTTACAGTTTGGGCTCGGGCGGCTGCAACCAGTAAAAGTACTCCACGTTGCCGTCCATGCCGGGCACAGGGCTTTGCATGGCGCCCAGGATCGACCACCCCTGGCGTGCGAGCCATGCCTCAAACTCGCGCCGAGCGGCCTCGCGCAATTGCGGGCGGCGCACAATGCCGCCACTGCCCAAGCCAGAGCGCCCAACCTCAAATTGCGGCTTGAAAAGCGCGAGCACCTGGCCGGGCCAAACCAACCTTGCTACAGCCGGCAGGACAAGGCGAAGCGAAATGAACGACACGTCCACCACTGCAAGCCCCGGCCGCTCTGGCAGCTGGTCCAGTGCCCTTATGTCGACCCCTTCAAACAGGACCACGCGTGGGTCCGACCGCAACCTGGGGTGAAGCTGCCCATGCCCAACGTCCACAGCGTAGACGCGTGCTGCGCCCCGCTGCAAGAGGCAATCCGTGAAGCCGCCTGTTGATGCGCCCACGTCCAAGGCCACAAGCCCATGCACATCCAGCCCGAAGGCCTGGAGTGCCGCCTCAAGCTTCAGGCCACCCCTCCCGACATATGGCATTGGTGCCCGTAGGCTAAGCTGTGCATCAGGAGGCGTCGGGTACGATGGGCGTTGCACCACCTGGCCGTTCACGCACACAGCGCCAGCAAGAATCATCTGCCGTGCCCGATGCCGGCTCGAAACAAGCCCCCTGCTCACAAGCGCCCTGTCCAAGCGTTCGCCAGTGCGCATAGACTTGCCCCCATATTTCTTTGCATTGTACAGCCAGTGCGGCCTCAGCCGCAGAGGCAAGGGTTCTCTTTTGCCCGGTGGGGTGCGGCGTGGCTAGAATCGCCGGCTGTTGCCACCAGCAACTGAAGTCCGTCAACTGAGGTTCGCTTCTATGGCGGAAGAGAAAGTGCGCTTTGCAGTTATTGGCGTGGGAGGAGTTGGGCGCTGGCACGCCGAGCGCCTGCATGCGGCTCGCAACGCTGCCCTTGTGGGGATCTGCGACGTTGATACCAAGAGGCTGCAGCAGGTTGGCGAGAGGCTCGGCGTTTCCTGGCGGACAACATCCTACGAGGAAGTCTTGGCCTGCGAAGACGTAGAAGCAGTGGTGGTCGCCCTGCCAAACTACCTGCATGCCCCGGTCTCCGTAGCGGCACTGCGCGCCGGCAAGCACGTCCTGTGCGAAAAGCCCATGGCAAGGACGCTCTCTGAGGCAGAGGAAATGGCAGCTGCCTCCCGCCAGAGTGGCAGGAAACTCATGGTCCACTTCAACTACCGTTTCACCCCTGCGGCCATGGCCTTGCACGAAGTGACTCAGAGTGGCCGCCTTGGGCAAGTGTACCATGCGCGTTCTTGGTGGCATCGAACCAGGGGAATCCCCGGGCTGGGCGGTTGGTTCACGCGCAAGGAGCAATCAGGAGGCGGCCCTCTGGTCGACCTTGGTGTGCACAGGTTAGACCTGGCGCTCTGGCTCATGGGTTACCCGAGACCAGCCGCCGTTACAGCGGCGACCCACAATTATCTGGGCAAAGCGATTGCAGCCAGGGCCGGCGCCGAGTTCGATGTCGAGGACATGGCCACAGCCTTCATCCGCTTCGCCGACGGAGCCACCCTCGTCCTGGAAGCCAGCTGGGCCGCAAACGGGGAACTGCCAGAAGAGATGTGGACCCAGGTATACGGGACACAGGCGGGCATTATCCACCGCAACGTGGCCGGGCGCTATGAATTCGAAGCAATTCTGTTTGCGGAGCAAGGAGGCCACTACGGGCCAACCCCACTAACCCTGCCGCCCGCTGTTGAGACGCCACAAGAGCACTTCGCCCGTTGCCTGATTGAGGGGAGGGAACCTCTTATCACGCTGGAGCAAGCCCTTACAACCATGCGAATCATAGATGCTGCCTATCGCTCAGCTGAGCGCAGGCAGGAGGTGCATCTCTAAGCGGAACAATTAGGCCAGAAAGGCTCAAGCTGGCCTGTAAGCCGGGTTCTGTACCCCTTACAAGGGGCGGTGGTCATCTCTCTGGGCCAGCAGTTGCCTGCTGGCTCTAGCGGCCTACCCGAGGCATAAGGGCGAGCAACCCCTGGCCCTCGACGGGCCACGCCCCTGCTTGGCCTTGCTCCCGGTGGGGTTTGCCAGGCCACGCTGGTCACCCAGCGTGCCGGTGGTCTCTTACACCACCTTTTCACCCTTGCCATGCCAAAGTGGCATGGCGGTCTGTTTTCTGTGGCACTTTCCGTCGGGTCACCCCGCCTGGGTGTTACCCAGCACCGTGCTCTGCGGAGCCCGGACTTTCCTCAGGCGGCCTCTGGCCGCCCGCGACCACCCGGCCAGCTTGAGCCGTTCTTTTCTAACGACAATTCTAGCACAATGCTGCCGGCAGGAGCATGTTGTCGCTTACGCGTAGCTCGTGCCACTTTTGACTGCCCTCTCGTGAGGTCGTACCATGGCG
The DNA here is from genome assembly GCA_028275325.1 of Anaerolineae bacterium. Lineage (GTDB taxonomy): Bacteria > Chloroflexota > Anaerolineae > DRVO01 > DRVO01 > JAPWUW01. Next base: position 26,589 of record JAPWUW010000007.1, read on the forward strand.
GCCGATTGTTCACTGGCTCGAATACGGCATGGAGGCAAAAGTGGAAGCTAACTTGGCTAAGAGGGCGTTGCTAGCTGGCAGGCCGGCTCTCGGAGCTCCGGTCACCCTTGGTAACCCGCTCGCTGCTGAGACGCTGGCAAGGCTGGGATTCGACTTTGTGTTGGTGGATATGCAGCACGGCTGTTGGTCACTCGATACAGCTGCTGCCGCCATGCGCGGCATCGTGCTGGGCGGCTCAATACCGATGGCCAGGGTGCAGAAGAACGATTTCTTCGCCATAGGTTCCGTCCTCGATCGCGGCGCTATGGGGCTTGTGATCCCTATGGTCAACAATGCGGCTGAGGCGGCCTCTGCCGCATTTGCTGCTCGCTTCCCGCCGCGGGGTGGGCGTTCCCAAGGCGGGGCCGGCACAGCATTCTTGCGGGAGCTCGGCTACGAGCGCTGGATCGACGCGGAGCTCTTCCTTGCTGTTCAGATTGAGACAAAAGAAGGGCTCGAACATGCTGAGGAAATACTCTCCGTGGACGGGGTCGATGGCTGCTGGATCGGCCCGGCAGATCTGGCAAACTCACTTGGGCTGGATCTGGCACTGCCTGCCGATAGGGCCAAGCACGAGGAGGCCATCATGGCCATCCTTGCCGTCTGCAAGAAGTGCGGCAAAATCCCAGGCATCGCGGGTGGCCTTGACGCAGCCAAGTGGATTGCTCGTGGCTTCCAGTTTGTGACGACAGCAGCTGACCTCACGCTCCTCGCACTACAAGGTCGGGCAGTGCTCGAGCAATTGAGGGCAGCTGCAGCTGGGCACTGAGCATGTGCCTGCTCGGTCCGCTGCGCCTTTGCCCGCATGCTCTAAGCACCGTGCTCGCGATAGCAGCCGGGTTCGCCCTGCTCCACCGCTCAGCGCGGGTTTGGAGCATTCCCGGCGGCCCAGCTGTTGATGCCGCCCTCACTGGGCTCTTGGTTGGCGTGTTGGCCGGCCGAGCTGAGGTTCTCCTTGTCAACCTGCGCTATTTCCTGGAACGGCCTGCGCGTGCCCTTGTGCTCTCATATGGAGGCCTCGGCCATCGCTCTCTGATGGTTTTCGGGGTGGGGGCAGCCGTGCTGGCCTTCCGCCGCCACGGTAACATTTCGCAGTTCCTCTGCTGCCTCACGGCACCCCTTGCCGGCGCAAGCGCCATCGCTTGGGCCGGCGCCCTTTGGGCTGGCCATTGGGCAAGCATGCCAGCGGAGAGTCCCCTAGCGCTCACTCTGCCGGATCAGTACGGCGTGCTGGCCCCGCGCCTGCCAATACAGCTCGTCCCGGCGCTTGTCAGCGCTGCCTGGGTGCCGTTCACCCTAACTGCGCCCCAGCGCGGCCACCGGACATTGCACCCCCTCCTCGCATGGGCGCTCAGCATGGCCGCGGCACGAGCGTCCCTGGCCTTCTTGCGCGCTGACGTCTCGCTTTTTCTCGGCCTGCCAAGGCCGTTCTTCGCTGATCTCGGGATGGCAGCGGCCCTTGCCCTCGCC
>JAPWUW010000103.1 GCA_028275325.1 Anaerolineae bacterium
GCCTCGCTTGCTGGCTTCGGCTTCGCGCGGCTGCGCTTTCCTGGGCGGGACAAGTTGTTCATCCTTGTGCTCTCCACGCTCATGCTGCCGGATATTGTCACGCAGATCCCATCCTACCTCCTTTTCCGGATGCTCAAATGGATCGACACGTTCCTGCCGCTCATCGTCCCGACGTACCTTGGCGGTGGCGCGTTCAACATCTTCCTTTTCCGACAGTTTTTCCTCACCATCCCGCTGGAGCTGGATGAGGCAGCGCGCATTGATGGCGCAAGCACCGCCCAGATCTATCTGCGCGTGATATTGCCCCTTTCCAAACCAGTGCTCACCAGCGTGGCCATTTTCACCTTTCTTGGCAACTGGAACTCGTTCATGGGCCCGCTCATATACCTTAACTCTATCGAGAAGATGACGCTAGCGGTGGGCCTGCGGGCTTTTCAGGGGCTGCGCGGGACAGAGTGGAACCTGATGATGGCGGCTTCAGCTGTGATGATGATCCCAGTGCTTGTGCTCTTCTTCGCCGCGCAGCGTTACTTCATCCAGGGGATCGTGACCACGGGGTTTGGGGGCAGGTGAATATGCCCGGCAGCGCGGTGTGGCTAACGGCCTTCGCAAACGGCAGGCCCAAGGTCTGCTATCCATAACGAAGCTAGAGAGATGGAGGTGGGCTATGTCCAGCAAGAGAATGTCTCGCCGCGGGTTTCTGAGGATCGGCGCTGCCTTTGCCGGCGCGGGTGTGCTTTCGGCCTGCGCTGCCGGAACGGCGGCACCGCAGGTCGTCAAGGAGACGGTAGTTGTCAAGGAGACTGTGGTGGTGGAGAAGGAGAAGGCGCCCGAAGGGCCAATCTTCATCGTCTTTGCCACGCAGTACTCCGGCCCGCCCATGAACGCCGGGGACGACGAGATAATCGCCCTCTTCGAGCAGGAACACCCCGACATTGCCATCAAGAAGACCACCTGGCCCGGCCAGAACTTCCACGACAAGCTGCGGCTGCTGGCCACAGCAGGGGATCTGCCAGATGTCTTCAACATGGAGACCAAGCAGCTCATCGATATGGTCTCGCGCAACATGATCTTGGACATCACCGAGCTTTTCAACACCGAAGCGAACCTGAAGCAGGAGGATTACTTCGAGAGCGAGTGGGACAAGCAGTGGTTCCAGGGCAAGATGTACTTGCTCTCGCTGGACACGCAGGATGTTATCCTCTACTACAACAAGGACCTCTTCGACAAGAAGGGCATCCCCTACCCGCCCAAGACCTGGGACGACCCGGACTGGACGTACGACCGGCTGCTTGAGATCGCCCTGCAGCTAACTGAGGGCGAGGGACCAGAGCGCATCTGGGGCTACGACACATCGCGCTGGTGGGTGTACACGTACCCGATCGTCTGGTCCTTTGGCGGGCTGATCACCGACGAGGCGCGCACACAATCTCGCCTGACGATGCCGGAGACGATTGAGGCCTTCCAGTTCCGCTCCGACCTCATCAACAAGTACCGGGTGACACCCACGCCGGCAGAGCAGACGGAGGGAGCGGAGACGCAGTTCACGAGCGGCCGCCTGGCCATGCGTGCCGTCTGGAACCCGTGGATGTGGTTCATCAAGGACGCGCCGGACCTGCACTTCGACATTGCTGCCATGCCGCGTGGCCGCGCTGGCGCCTACACGCGCACGCCGCAGGATGGCTTTGCCATCGGTTCGCAGACGAAGCACCCGAAAGAGGCCTTCATGTTCGCGCTCTTCGCGGCCGGCCCAACGGGCCAGGAGATCATGGACAACAAGCTCGGGCTTGGCACGCCCACGCTGAAGGCGGTGGCAGAGCTCGATAGCTTCATCCACCCACCGGTGAAGGGGCTTGAGCACATTGACCAGACCCTTGTGCTCGATATCTTCCGCGGCGGCCACACCAAGCACCAGGATGTGACCATCAAGTGGCCCGAGATGGACAAGATGATCCAGGCTGAGATGGACGTCCTCCTGGATGGCAAGCAAACGGCAGAGGAGTTCTGCAAGAAGCTTGACCCGCAGATCACCGAGCTGCTGCAGTCCATCCCCGAGGAGCTGCGCGGCTGGGTGGGGGATTGAGCCTTTTTGTTGCTACGCGCCCCGGGGGGCCGGCAGTTGCTGGCCCCCGTTTTTTGGCCGAGAATTCTGCGACCACCTCATGGAGGCAGTAAGCCATGGCAGAACGACTGGCGATTCTTGGCGGCCCAAAGGCTGTCACTCTCGACACGCAGGAACAGTGGAAACCGCCGATCGAGGAGCAAAAGCAGGCCATCTGCAAGCTCATTGAGGAGCAGTTCTTCTCGGGCTCCGGCACGGGTATAGGCAAGGAATTCGAAGATGCCTTTGCCGCCTATGTGGGAGCGCGCTACTGCCTTTCGGTGAACCACGGGCACACGGCCATAATGAGCGCCCTCTACGCGGTGGGGGTCGGGCCTGGGGACGAGGTGCTCGTGCCGGACCTGGGCTACATCGGCAGCTATGCCGGCGTCATTCACCTTGGTGCGCGGCCGATTTTCTGCGACGTCGACCCGAAGACGGGCCTGATAGATCCTGCCGATGCCGAGAAGCGGATCACCGTGCACACGCGCGCAATCATCCCCATCCATATGAACGGCTACGTCTGCGATATGGACGGGCTCTTCCGGCTGAGGGAGCGCTACGGCATTGCCATCGTGCAGGATGCCTGCCACGCCCACCCCGCGAAGTGGGATGGAGTGAACTTGGGGGCGCTGCCGGATCTTGCCTGCTACAGCCTGCAGGGCTCAGACCCTTACGGGAAGCCGGCCTCGGCGGGCGAGGGCGGGATGGTGACGACGAACAACCGGGAGTTCTACGAGCGGATGCTCATTTACTGTCACCTGCACCGCGTTGGGGTCGAGCAGGAGCTCACAAACCCGCTCTACCGCATGCTTGGCAACCAGGGGCTGGGGCTCAAGTGGCGGGCGCACCCCTTCGAGATGGCACTCGGGCTCATCTCGTTGCGGACCCTGGACTACCGCAACGAAAGGCGGCTTGAGAACCGGCGCATCCTCTACGAAGGGCTCCGGGGTGTGCCCGGAGTGCGGCTGCCGGAGCCTTACCCGAAGGCGCAGGATGGCGGGTTCTATGGAGGGCTGCACCTGTTTTACGCACCAGAGCAGCTGGATGGGCTTGCGCCGGAGAAGTACGTGGCCGCGTTGCAGGCGGAGGGTGTGCCGGTAAGCGGCTTCAGGGATCGGCCGGAGCACCTGCGGCCGCTGATCCAGCGCGGGTTCGACCTCTACGGCCACAACCGCGGGCCGATCCCACCGGGAACTTACAACTACAAGAAAGGGGATTTCCCCGTCACAGAGGCTCTGCTCGGTGGGCTTGCCCTGCGCCTCCCGGCCTACATCGAGCCTGTGCCCGGGTTGCTTGAGCAGATCATCGCCGCGTTCAGGAAAGTGGCCGAGAACTACAAGAGCCTCCTCTAGCCCGAACAGCCAGCCCCTACACAGCAGCTGGGCCTCAGGCCAGCATGTTGCGCCGCAGGGGGAGACAAGGCCTGGGGGCAGCTGTGTTAGGGCCGAGAGCCATCTGCCAGGGGCGAGCGCGCCCGCGCCTTTGGCCTTGCTAGCAGGGGCGCAAGCGGGCTTATTGCCCGACTGGCGCGAGGTGCCTGCCGGGCATGCTCTCCACAGTACCGGCCCGGGCGAGGCTACGTTGTTTGTGCCTGGCGCGGGGCCGGGTATAATGCGCGCGGCCAACTACAAAACGCGAGGTGATGACTATGCGAGTTGGCATTATTGGCGCGGGCACCATGGGCCTGCACCATGGTCAGGCCTGGCAGGCGACCTCAGCCAGCCTTCTTGGCTTCTACGACAGCGATGCCGAGCGCGCGCAAGCGGCCGCCGAGCGGCTGGGAGTCCGCGCATTTGCAAGCCAGGAGGCACTTTTTGCCGCCGCCGATATTATCGATATTTGCACGCCCACCTTCACGCACCGCGCGATTGCCGTGGCGGCTGCAGAGGCCGGCAAGCACGTCATCTGCGAAAAGCCAATGGCCCTTTCGCTCTCTGACTGCGCGGATATGATTCGCGCGGCAGAGGCAAACGGGGTGCGGCTCTTCATCGCTCAGGTGGTGCGCTTCTTCCCGGAGTACGAAAAGGCAAAGGAGCTCATCGATGCGGGGGCCATTGGCGAGGTTGGCGTGGTGCGTTTGAGCCGTGGCGGCTCCAACCCAGGCGAGGGGCCGCGCCAGTGGTTTGTGCAGGAGTACCGCTCCGGCGGAGTGCTCTTGGACCTCATGGTGCACGATTACGACTACGCGCGCTGGGTAGCTGGGGATGTGGAGCGCGTCTACTGCCAGCGGCACCTGGGCCCTAACGCCGACTATGCGCTGGTGACCCTGCGCTTCCGCAGCGGGGCGATCGGCCACATAGAGGGTTGCTGGGCGTACCCGGCTGGCATCTTCCGCACAAGCTTCGACATTGCTGGCAAAGGAGGCCTGCTCACCTACGACAGCGAGGCGGCAGTGCCGTTGCGGCTGCGCCTGAAGGAGACGGAAGCGGCAAAGGGTGGCGTCATCGTGCCCTCAAGCCCCCTTGCCGCTGAGGATAACCCCTATCTGCGGGAGATCCGCCACTTCCTGGAGTGCGTGGAGCGGGGGGAGGAGTTCCGCGTGACGGCGCGGGATGCAATGGCAGCGGTGCAGATCGGCTGTGCGGCGAGGCAATCGGCGCTGGAGCGCCGCCCGGTGAAGATTGAGCCCTTGGCGATCTAGGAGGCACGAGCATGGCACGCATCGGGATCCTGAGTTTTGCTCATCTGCATGCCGAATCTTACGCTGCTTGCCTCAAGCAGCTGCCAGGGGTGGAGTTCATCGGCGTTGCTGACGAGAACGAGGCGCGCGGTAGGCAGGCTGCGGCGCGCTTTGGTGTGCCGTTCTATTCCTCCTACGAACTGCTTCTTGATCGCAAGCCGGATGGGGTTATCGTCACGGCGGAGAACGCGAGGCACCTGCCGCTTGTGCGGCTTGCCGCGCAGGCTGGGGTGCATGTCCTGTGCGAGAAGCCCATCGCCACCACCATGGCCGATGGCCGGGCCATCATCGAGGCCTGCCGGCAGGCCAATGTCAAGCTGATGATCGCTTTCCCCTGCCGCTATTCACCCGCTGTTCAGGCCGTAAAGCAGGTGCTGGACGAGGGTCGCCTTGGGGAGATCTACGGGCTCCACGCCACGAACCGTGGCCAGATGCCCGGCGGCTGGTTCACCGACAGGGAATTGGCTGGCGGCGGTGCGGTGATCGACCATACAGTGCACGTCATGGACCTTGTGAACTGGTTCTGGCGCAGCCCCGTCACGCGCGTCTTCGCCGAAGTGGGGCAGGACCTTCTCTGGGACATCGGCATCGACGACTCGGGGCTCATCAGCTTTGAGCTGGCCAACGGCATCTTCGGCACTCTGGATACAAGCTGGTCTCGGCCGAAGGTGTTCCCCACATGGGGAGACGTCACGATGGAGATCGTGGGGGAGAAGGGCTTCCTGCAGCTTGACATGACCGCGCAGATGCTCCAGGTCTACAGCGACCGGCAGGGGGCGGTGAACTGGGCCCACTGGGGCAGCAATATAGACCTGGAGATGCTGCGGGATTTCGCCACGATCTGCACGAGCGAGAAAGAGCCGTCGATCACCGGGGAGGACGGTTTATCGGCGCTGGAAGTGGCGCTGGCTGCCTACCTCTCGGCCGAGAAGGGGGAGCCGGTCAGGCTGCCCCTGTAGCGGCGGCGCCCCTGGACTGGCTGTTGCGCTTGTTTGGGCGGGCTAGCCTGCGAGGTGGCAGGCCACGAGGTGCTCGCTTGCCACCTCGCGCAGCACGGGTTCCTCCTGCCGGCACCTCTCGATGGCGATGGGGCAGCGGGTGTGAAAGCGGCAGCCAGAAGGTGGCCGAAGGGGGCTCGGCACATCGCCCGTGAGCACGATGCGCTTTCGGCTGCGCTCGACCTTTGGGTCGGGGATGGGGGCTGCGGAAAGCAACGCCTGTGTGTATGGGTGAGCCGGCTGGCGGTACACAAGCGCGCGTGGCCCGCTCTCAACCAGCTTGCCGAGGTACATGACCGCCACGCGACGAGACATTTGCCCCACGACGGCAAGGTCGTGCGCGATCAGCAGGTAAGTGAGCCCGAGCTGCTCCTGCAGGCGCGAAAGCAGGTGCAGTATCTGGGACTGAATTGAAACGTCCAGGGCGGAGACAGGTTCGTCCAGGACGATGAACTCCGGGTTGGGCGCAAGGGCGCGAGCTATGGCAATGCGCTGGCGCTGGCCGCCGGAGAACTCGTGCGGGTAGCGGTTCATGAGCTGTGGTGGCAGCCCGACGAGCTCCATGAGCTCCGCAATGCGACGCTGCCGCTCCTGCGGATTCCCCAGCCGGTGGATGGCAAGCCCCTCGCCGATCAGCGCGCCAGCCGTCATGCGCGGATTAAGGGAGGAGAACGGATCTTGGAAGACCATCTGGAACCGGCGGCGCAGGGGCCGCAGCTCCTCTTCTGGCAGGCTGCTCACCCTTTGCCCATCGAAGATGACCTCGCCGGCGGTTGGCCGGTAGAGCCCGACAAGCGTGCGGCCAATAGTGGACTTGCCACAGCCGCTTTCCCCCACCAGGCCGAGGGTCTCGCCGCGGTTGATGGCAAAGCTCACGCCATCGACCGCTCGCAGTAGCTCCCGCCTTTCGCCGATGAGCGTGCGCGTCCGCGTGCGGAAGTAGACGGCAACGCCCCTGGCCTCCACAAGAGGGCCGGCGCCATTGTGGTGGTCGTCGGAGAACATCACCCGAGAGATTCCTGCAGCTTCCAAGTTTTCAGCCCCTCGACTTCGTCGGCATGCCAGCAGGCGCAAAGGTGGCCTGTGCCACCCTGCGGGGCAAGCGGTGGGAGAGCCTCCCAGCATTCGTCGCTTGAGAGCGGGCAGCGAGGTGCAAAGGCACAACCTGGCAGCGGCTTGATGAGGTCGGGCGGCTGCCCCGGGATGCTCCAGAGCTCGGCAAGCCCCACCTGATCCACGCGCGGCACACAGCGCAGCAGCCCCACCGTGTAGGGGTGCCGCGGCCTGGCAAAGAGCTCCTCAGTCGCTGCCTGCTCCACAACCCGCCCGGCATACATGATCAGGACTGTGTCGCAGAGCCCGGCCACCACGCCGAGGTTGTGCGTGATGAGCATCGTGGCAGTGCCAAGCTGCGCACAAAGGGAGCGCAAGAGCTCCAATATCTGCGCCTGCACAGTGGCGTCCAGAGCTGTCGTTGGCTCATCGGCGATGAGGGCGGCCGGGCGGCAGGCAATGGCCATGGCGATCATGAGGCGCTGGCGCATGCCACCGGAGAGCTGGTGTGGGTAAGCGTGCAGCCGGAGCTCCGGCTCCGGGATGCCAACGGTGTGCAGGAGCTCAGCTGCTCGCTCCCGCGCTTCCGCGTGGCTCATGCCCAGGTGCACCTGCAGCACCTCGATGATGTGCTTGCCGGCCGTCATCACCGGGTTCAGCGAGGCGGTCGGATCCTGGGGGATCATGCCAATGCGGCGGCCGCGGATGCGCTGCATCTCAGGCTCGCTTTTGGCGAGCAGGTCCTCGCCCTCGAAGAGGACCTTGCCGCCCGTGAGGCGCCCTGGGAACGGGAGCGCGCGCAAGATGGCCATGGCTGTCGCGCTCTTGCCACAGCCGCTCTCGCCCACCACGCCAAGCGTCTGCCCGGCTGCAAGGGAGAAGGAGACATCGTTCACAGCGCGAACAACGCCTCGGCGCGTGAAAAAGGCCGCGCTCAAACCCTGAACCTGCAAGATTGGCCTGCTGCCGTCCACATCTCCCTCTCTGCGATCATGGGCCAGGGCGGTGTGGGGCCGGGTTCAAGCGTGCCCCCGGCCCCAGCATAGCTGCCTATGGCTTGCGCTTGGTGACGTCCTTGCCCATGTACATGGAGTTGAGCGAGAACCCACCGGTGTTGTCCTGTATCCACTGCATGCCCGTGTAGCCGAACTTGTTGGGCAACTGCCACTCGCCGAGAACCCACGGCTGCCACAGCTGGCCGATCAGCTGGTGGTAGACAAAGACGGCAGGGCAATCCTCAACGAGGATGCGCTCAGCCTCCTTCATGGCCTCGCTGCGCTTCTGTGGGTCATCGGTGATACGGCCACCCTCACGCACCAGCCTGTCGAACTCCTCGTTCTTCCACGAGTGGCGCCCGCCAGACAGCCAGACGCCGAGCATATTCGTGGCGTCGAAGTAGTCCATGCCATAGGAAATCCAGCCGAACGGGATCTCCGTGGGCTTGGCATTGAGCTTGGCCATGAAGGTGGGCATGTCCAGCGTCTGCAGGTCGATCTGCACGTTGAGCACCTGCTGGATGCTTGCCGCCACCGCCTGCGTGACGGCTGGGTCGGTGGCTGGGCCGCCGCCACGCACGTAAAGCGTCACCTTTGGGAAGCCCTTGCCGTCCGGGTAGCCAGCATCGGAGAGGAGCTTGCGCGCCTCCTCGGGGTTGAAATCCTGTATCGGCTTGAGCCCCTCGGAGTTGGCATCCGGGAAGCCGGGCATGAGGAA
>JAPWUW010000104.1 GCA_028275325.1 Anaerolineae bacterium
GCGCGAGTCGCTTGTCCGCCACGCCGAGCTTCTCCAGGGCACGCGCTGTCAGCACATTGGGCAGGAAGCGGCTGAGGGTCTGCTCCACGCATTCGTAGGGGTAGTGCCGCAGGTAATCCAGGCCCGGGACCATGCTTGCGGCAAGCGAGGCCTCTACCTGGAGCGAGAGCCTGCCTCCCTGCAGGTTCTCCGGCACCCTCACCTGCTCTGTGCGGCTGCCGCCTGGCTCCACCTCCCCGCTTGTGGCCATGAGCTGGGCCACTGCCAGGGGATATACTGGCAAACTGAGCCGGACAGCATCTGAGTATGGGCCGCCTTTGGCAGTTATGGTAATGGTGGCTTGCCCGGCAGCACTGGCCGTCACCTCCCAGCTCACTGTGGCGCGGCTCCCCGCGGCGACAGCAACCCGCTGCGGCTGCGGCGCGCCCTCAATCCCCTGGAGGGCGCAAGTGACCTCCACTTCCAGGTTGGAGTGCGAGTTGTTGTGGATCACCGCGCCGATGCTTGCCCTATCTCCCACGGTGAGGAAGCGCGGCAGCGTCGGCCGAGCTAAGAGCGACTTCGTCGCCACGAGCTCCGTCACGGCCTCCCCGACGAGGGTTTCGGCCGTCACGCTTTTGACGGCAAGCGACCAGGTCGTGATGTTATCGGGGAGCGGGATGGAAATGGTCGCCTTGCCATCGCTTCCGGTGCGCACGAAGGGTTCCCAGAAGGCTGTATCGGGGAAGCGCTCGCGCACGGCTGGCCCAGCCTCTGGCCCTCCACCGCCGCCGCCCTTGCCCTCGCCCTCAGGGGCCAGAGCCTCGGCGGAGAGCGAAAGCGAGGAGGCCGTTTGCACGCCGAGGCCTTTCTTGCTGTAGAAGTGGTCGACGATGGACACCTGCTGGCCCAGGGCCAGCGCCAGCACCGATTTGTCCACCATGGCGAGCGACAGCTCCGCATCCACGGGGTTGCCCTGGCTATCGCGTGCCTCTAGGGTGAATTGCACCGTCTGCCCCGGCTCAAAGGGGCCGGGCTCAGCGGGCTGCACGCGCAGGCTGAGCAGGAGCGGGTCGATCTCCACCGAGACGCTCGCGTAGCCGACCTGAAGCGGCGGCAGGGAGGCGCCTTCGTCCACGCCGCGCACAAGCACCACGGAGAAATAGACGTTGGGGGCGAAATCCGCCGCGATGGGCACCTCGAGGACGTAGGCGCTGCTATCGACCTCGAGCACCTGGCGCTGGAGGACACGGCCCCGCTCCACCGTGAAGAGAGCCATCACCGGGCGCGTGTACGGGCTCGGGATGAGCACGCGCGCCGTTTCGCCAATGCGGTAGCTTTTCTTGTCCGTGACGAGCTCAACGGTGTAATCCTGCGGCAGAGGCCAGGAGACGTAACCGGCGCCGCCCACCCAGAGATAGGTTGAGGCACGAATGAGGTTGCCTCGTGCGTCGTGGGATTGGGCCACAACCTTATAGGAGCCCACCTTCTCGGGGGTGAAGGTGATGCTCGCCCTGCCGGAAGCGTCCGTCGCCACCGTCTGCTGTTGCAGGAGGATATCTTCCTCAGAGGTTCGCCACTGGTAGCCCTCCCCGACCTTTTCCTGCACGTTGTACCAGCGGTGCTCGTAAATGGAGACGTCGACCATCGCCTTCGGGAAGGGGCGGCTGCCACTATCCACTGTGATGACCTCGATAGTTGTTGGCTTGCCGAGCTCGTTCACGTAGGAAGCAGGGCGCAGGCCGATGTAGAACTCGCCCTGGTGCACGACCACAGCGCGCCTGTTGCTCACTTCCTGGTTATTGAGGTCGGTGACAGTGACCTCGATGGTGAAAACCTGGCTCGTCAGCCGCTCGCCCAGATCTGCGGCTATGCTGAACGAGAAGCGCCCATCGGCATCCAGCTTGCCCTCCCCCTCGGTGAGCAATTCCCCGTAGGGGCCGCGCGACTGCCGGCTTTCCCGGTAGTCATAATCGCCGAAGTCGTACCAGCCTTCGCCCTGCCAGGGGAAGAAGTAATCCTGCGTGAGCACAGCCCAGCGCACAACAGCGTCGGCGACGGCCCCACCAAAGTAATAGGTGGCCTGGGCGCTCACCTTGATCTCATCCCCCTGCGTGTATTCCTGCCGGTCCGTGCTCAGCTGCACCTCGAACTCCGGCCGGCGATATGCTGCCACCTGGAAGGGCGTGCTGAAGTAATAGTAGGGGCCAAGCTCCGGCCCCGAGAGTGAGAGACTGTACCAGCCAAGAGGAGCCTCGCTCGAGAGCGAGAGCTCCCCGGCAAAGGTGCGCATTTCGTTCAGCACGACTGGCTGAGTGAGGATGACGCGGCCCTGAGGGTCGGTGCAGGTTAGCTGCAACTCCAGGGCAGGCGGCAGGCGGTAACGGGCATCCTCATCCAGGCGCACGATGCCCTTGTAGTACACCTTTTGCCCCGGCCGGTAGATCTCCCTATCGGTGTAAAGGTAGATGCTGTACGGCGAGAGGTAGCCGAAGGGAATGTCGTATTTCCAGGGGCTGATCCCGTTTGTCCAGTTTGTTGTGGCCACCCCGAACCCTCTCTCGCCAGGCTCACCGGCGACGACAAGGTAAGGCTGCCACGGCTCCTGGCCGGACATTGGGCCGGCGAACAGGCCGTCGCCGTCAGTCTTGCCGCTGGCTATGGTGGCACCGCTCGCCGAGAAGAAGCGCACCGGCACTCCAGCTTGCGGCTGGCCGTCGTACCAGCCGGTGACCCATGCCAGCCCTTCGCCAGAGCCAGCCTTGACGGTGATCGCTGAGCTGCTCACGATGACCACCTGCTGCTGGCGCTCCCAGGGCTGCGGGTTTGGCAGTTCCGGCACTGTGGCTGTGAGGTAGTACAACCCCGCCGGGAGTGGCTCACCATCTTCCGTAAGCGCTGTGCGCAAGAAGCCCCACTCGTTCCGGCGCGCATCCGTCGGCACCGACCAGGCGCGCAGGAGATCGCCACGGCTGGGGGAGAAGCCCTCGCGGAACTGCCAGTCCTCGCTCACCCAGCGCTGGAAACTCGCAAGCGACAGGCGATAGAGCGCGAAATCCACGCGCGAGACGTTTCGGTAGCTCACGAAGGCTTCAGGCCTGTCCCGGTCGCCATACAGCCAGGGCTGCCAGGCCCGCACGAGCTGGAACATGGGCTCATAGTCGGCCGTGGTGAAGCGGATGCGCACCTCTTTGCCAAGCTCCTGCCCGGCAGTATCGCGCAATGTCGCTGGGATCGTCACCGTGTAGCTCGTGCCCGCCCTGGCGCCAAAGTCGACATAGGCGACTTGCTCTGTCTCCCAGTAGAACGACATGTATGTTGGCTTGGGCTCGACCTTCAGGCCCTTTTCCAGGGTTTCCTTCTCCACCGGGGCGCTGAACTGAAGCTGAAGCACTGTCCCGGGGCTGACTTTGCCCTCGCCATCGGCCGGGCGGGAGAAGGCAAGGGCAAGCGGCGGCGCCACGCGGAAGCGAAACTCCAGCTCATCGAGCGGTACGCCGCCGCGGGCCAGGGCTCCGCGCAGGGCCACGAAGATCACTTCTCCGCGTGGCCATGGCCTTTCCGGGGTGAAAACGAGCTTCTCGCCCTCCTCCCAGGTGATTCTGCCAGTGACAGGCGGGCCGTTCTTGGAGCCGATGCGCACATCGAGGCCCTTTTGCACGCTCTCGCGCTGCATCGGCTGCGCAAACTCGATGACAACCGGGTCTGTGGGCATAGCGACAAGGTTCGGCGCAGCCTCGTCATAGCGTGGGCTCACCCGCCGTACTGATGGCGCTATAGTGGTGAAGGACCAGGAAAACGGCGCTTCGAGCTTGGCGCCGGAGGCAGAAATGAGGTCCGCGGCGAGCGAAACGCGGTAGACCGTCGCGGGCAAGAGCGGTTCCACCGGTGTATAGCGGTAAATGCTCGTGCTCTGCCATTCCCCCTTGCCCGGGGCTGGCGGGGAGATCTGCAGTGGGTCCGGCAGGGGTTCGCCCTCGCGCGGCTGGAGCGGCACTACGGGCTGGTTGAAGGCGACAACGATGGCGGCATCCAGGGGCACATCCAAAGCTCCTTCCGCTGGCTGAACGGCGCGCACCTGTAGAGGCGCCGCAGGCGTCGGGGTAGCTGCTGACGCTGTGGGGGTTGGCGGGGTTGCCTGCGGCCCGAGGGCACAGCCCGCAAGCAGCAGAAGCACAGTCCCAAGCGCTGGGAAAAGTCGCACAAGCCTCATGGCCATTCCTCCCGGCTGAGCGCGCTGACAAGGGAAAAAGGCGGAGCCAACACAACTCAGTTTACAGGGCCTCATGCGCACTGTCCAGCGGCCGTTTGGGCAGAGAGAGCACCTCGCAGGCCAGAGTTCGGCATGCTACAATGGTGGCACTTGCAACTCGGAGCGATTGAACCTTGCCTCAGTATGTTGTACTCCTGCTCAGGAGCTGGCGGCGCCTCTTGCCGGCGGCAAAGGGGAATATGGGGGCTGCGGCCCCCAGCCTCAAGTTGCAGCGAAGGTTGTGCGTTCCCGCAGTTATCTGAGCAGTGAGGAGTGAAGGAAATGCCAGAGAGGATACTTGTCTGTGTTGCCTGGCCATATGCCAACGGCAATTTGCATATTGGCCACATGGCCGGTGCTTACTTGCCGGCAGATATTTTCGCGCGCTACCACCGCCTGCGAGGCGATGATGTCCTCATGGTCTCCGGCAGCGACACGCACGGCACGCCGATAACGGTGCGTGCCGAGAAGGAGGGCCTCTCGCCGCGCCAGGTGGTCGACCGCTATCACGCGAGCTTCCTGCGCTCGTTTGTGGATTTCGGGATCAGCTTTGACCTTTTTACGGAGACGGATACCGAGAACCACTGGCGCGTGACGCAGGACATGTTCCTGCGGCTGCTGGAGCGCGGGTACATTTACAAGGACAAGATGACGAGCCTCTACTGCCCTTCCTGCCGCAAGTTTCTCGCCGACCGCTACGTGGAGGGGGAGTGCCCCTACTGCCACTACAACGAGGCCCGTGGCGACCAGTGCGATGAGTGTGGCCGCACCCTGGATGCGGTTCAGCTCGTCAACCCGCGCTGCAAGATCTGCGGGACGGCCCCCATCGCGCGGGAGACGGAGCATTTCTTCTTGGATTTGGGCAAGCTGAGCAAGCCCCTCCTGGAGTGGATCCTGGAGGATAAGGAGCACTGGCGACCTAACGTCATGAACTTCACCCGGCAGATGCTTGAGAGCGGCGAGCTGCGCGGGCGGCCCATCACGCGCGATATTGAGTGGGGCATACCAGTGCCCCTGCCGGGATACGAGGACAAGCGCATTTATGTCTGGTTCGATGCTGTCATCGGCTACCTCTCTGCGCCGATCGAGCTTGCGCAGCTTCTGGGAGAGCCGGAGTGGTGGCGGGGATGGTGGCAGGACCCTTCCGTGCGGCATTACTACTTCCTGGCCAAGGACAACATCCCGTTCCACACGATCATCTGGCCGGGGATGCTCTACGGCTACGGAGGGCTGAACCTGCCGTACGACGTGCCGGCCAATGAGTACCTGCGGGTGCAGGGGCGCCAGCTCTCCAAGAGCCGCAACTGGATGATCGAGCTTGTGGACTACATCGAGCGCTACGAGCCGGATCCGCTGCGCTACATGCTCTCGATCAATATGCCGGAGCGCAGCGACAGTGACTTCACATGGGAGGAGTTCATCCGCCGCAACAATGATGAGCTCGTGGCCACTTACGGCAACCTCGCCAACCGCGTGCTCACCTTCGCCTACCGGAACTTCGCTGGCACTGTGCCGGAGCCAGGCCCGCTGGACGAGGCGGATCGGGCGATGCTTGCGCGGGCGGAAGCGGCGTTCCAGAGCGTTGGGCAGGAGATCTCGCTGTGCCACTTTCGTGCGGCCATCTCTGCAGCGATGGATGTGGCGCGGGAGGCCAACCGCTACCTGGATGCCAAGGCCCCCTGGTTTGCCATCCGGGAATCCAGGGAGGCGGCAGGGACGACGATTTACGTCATGATCCAGGTGCTGGGCCACCTCAGGATGCTCCTTTGCCCGTTCCTGCCCTTCTCCTCCCAGGCCCTGCACGAGATGCTCGGCGAGGAAGGGGACCTTCTGGGCCGCCAGTACACGGTCGAGGTGCAGGAGAAGGAACGCCGGCACACTGCCCTGCGCTATGAGCCGCCGGCCGATGGCGATCGATGGCGGCCGACGCGCATCCCCCCTGGGCGCAAGCTCAAGGAGCCGCGGCCGCTGTTCCGCAAGCTGGATGAATCTCTGGCTGAGGTGGAGGTGCAACGCATGCTGGAGCGAGCGGCACAATGATGGACGGCTGCCAGGAGGAGGGCTGAACATGGCTGTGCGCGTGGGCATCATCGGGCTTGGCATAGGGCTTCGGCACCTTGAGGAGTACCGCCGGCTTCAGGGGGCTCAGGTGGTAGCTGTTGCGGATTTCGACCTGGAGAAGGCGCGGCAGGTGGCGGCGCGCTACGGGTTGCGCGCCTACGGCGATGGTGTGGCCATGATGGACGAGGAGAAACTGGATGCGGTGAGCATCTGCACCCCGCCTGCTTCGCACCGGCTGCTCACGGAGGCGGCGGCTGCTCGCGGGCTGCACGTCCTCTGCGAGAAGCCGATGGCCCCCACGCTTGCCGATTGCGATGCCATGATCGCTGCCTGCCAGCGGGCGGGCGTGACGCTTCTTCTGGGCTTCAAGAAGCGCTCCGCCCCGCCCTTTCGCTTTCTGAAGGAGCAGGAGAAGGAGTGGGGCCCGCCGCTTGTGCTGGATGTGCGCTACCAGCTGGGGCCAGTGCTCAAGGGCTGGTTCTGGGATGAGGCGGATGGCGGCGGCCCGTTTGTCGAGAACACTGCTCATGCTTTCGACATGCTGCGCTTCCTCTGCGGGGAACCAGCGCGCGTCTACGCGGAGGGCACGAGCTTCTTCTCGCCAGTGGCTGGTGCTGCCTCCGAGGCCGCGTGCACCATTCGCTTCCGCAATGGGGCGATCGCCTCGCTGGCGGCGGGCATGGCGGGTATCTGGGGTTATGACGAGAGCGAGCGCTGGGTCGTGAGCTACGGAGCGCTCAATGCCGAGCTTTTCGGGCCTTTTGATGTGCCGCGCCAGCTGCGGCTGATGCGCCGCGATGGCCAGACGATAGAGGAGCGCTGGTGGGCTGAGGCCTCCGGCTGGCCGGAGCAGATGGCTCACTTCCTCGCCTGCGTGCGCGGGCAGGAGCAGCCACGCGCGACCGGTGAGGATGGCCGGGCGGCGCTTGCCCTCAGCCTGGCTGTGAAGGAATCCATCCGCAGCGGGAAGGTTGTTGAGCTGGCGTAGTCTGCAATCAGGGAGGGGCGAGATGCCGGAGATGACCGCGCGCGAAAGGGTCGCTATCGCCTTGCGCTGCCAAGAGCCAGATCGGGTGCCTCACTGCGAGCTGGGGGTGGACCGGGCCCTGGCGCAAAGGCTGCTTGGCTGGGGGGAGCCGCTATCCGAGGCGGCGAATCTGGAACGCAACCCGTACACGGTAGAGGAAGCGCTTGCCGTCGCTGGTTTTCTCAAGCTCGACAACATCTATTACGTGCTGCGCGCGCCAGTGTACGCCGAGAAGGTGCCGGGCAAAGACGGACGGCTCTTCTACGCGGAGGGCGAGATACGGAGCGAGAAGGATCTGGCGAAGGTGCAGCTGCCGGATCCGGAGGATCCGGCCCTGTACGCGGAGGCGCAGGAGTTTGTGGCCAGGAAGGGCGACTACTGCCTGTGGTTCGTGACGCGTGCTGGCATATTCCCCACGATGTTGAGCATGGGGTGGGAGGTTTTCAGCCTCGGCCTCTACGAGAACCGCCGCTTTGTGGAGACGCTCCTTGACCTTTACTTCGACTGGTCGACCGCTGTGGCGCGCCATGTCTGCCGGATGGGTTTCGACGTTTTCGTCACCACCGATGACATGGCTTTCAAGAGCGGGCCTTTCTTTTCCCCGCAGGTCTTCCGGGAGCTTGTGCTGCCTCGCTACCGGCGCTTGGCAGAAGTGGTGACGATTCCGTGGGTGGTCCATACGGATGGGAACATCATGCCGTTCCTCGATGACTTGCTAAGCCTGGGGATAGCGGGCTTGCACCCGAACGAGAAGGGCGCGATGGACATCCGCTACATGAAAGCCCGATACGGCCGCCGGCTTTGCCTGCTGGGCAACGTTGACCTCAACATCCTTGGGCTTGGCACTCCACAGGAGGTGGAGGAAGAGGTGCGCTCCCTCATCCGGGATGTTGGCCCTGGTGGGGGCTACATCATCACAAGCGGCAACAGCCTGGCCGCCTACCTCAAGCCCGAGAACGTCATCGCCTTCACACAGGCGGTAGAGAAGTACGGCCGCTACCCAATCTCGCTCTAGCGGCATAGGCGCGGGGGGCGGAAGCCCTCGCCACCCCCCTTGGCCTGTGATTGCGCGCAGCCGCCGGAAGGGGCGGGCACTCACCCCTTGATGCCCGTGAGCGCCAAGCCCTGCACGAAGTAGCGCTGGCTGAGGAAGAACAGGGCAAGTGGCGGAATGGACATGACCGTGGAAGCCGCCATCAAGAG
>JAPWUW010000163.1 GCA_028275325.1 Anaerolineae bacterium
CTCCTTCAGCCAGGCATTGATCACGTCCCTCATGGCCGCTTCGTAGCCCGACCAAGTGTAGGTGGAGAAGACGAGCTTCTTCTTCTCCGTCGGGGCCGGCGATGGCGCGGCGGTGGCAGCAGCTGGTGCAGTCGCGCCAGGTGCCACTTCGGTGGGCTTCGCCGGAGCACAGGCTGCCAGCATCACTCCCGTTGCCGCTCCGATGGATGCGACCTGCAAGAACTTCCTGCGCGAAAGTAGCCCCTTCATGGTTCCTTCCTCCTCCCAACTAGTGTTAGTCAGCAGGGCCTACGCCCTGACCTTGCCCGGCACATGCTCCCTATGACCTTGCACAAGACGCGCTCGCAGTTGGGCTAGCCCATCCACTCCATGCGCCTGATGGCTTCCTTGAAGAGGTTGGCTCGGCGCTGGACCTCTTCGAGCGGCACTTCCACGAGGCCGCTCATGATGATCCGCGGCATGAGGTCTGTGGCCACAGGTGTCAGGTCGTCCCGGTAGCGGTAATCGGACTTGGCAGTGTAGAACGGGCAGCGGATCGGGCAATCCGGATGATGGTAAGCCGTGCTCACCCGGAAGATATCGAACATGTACGCTGGTTTCTGGTTGAACCCGAAGCCAACGGGCACACCGAGCTCGCGGCAGATAGATTTGAAGTTGTCGTAGTTGAGGCCGTACTTGTCTCCTTCCCAGAGGCAGGCCCAGATATACCCGCTCTGTTTGGCCTCAGGAGGGACAGTCCGGCGCCGCAGCCACTTGCAGCCCTCTATGGCCTCGTTCCAGATATCCAGGCCCTTTGTGTACTCCTCCACGTAGCCCATCACCCGCTGCACTTGCCCCAGGCCTATGGCAGCCGTCTCCTCGTTCATCCGGAAGTTGAGCGTCATGAACGCCGGCGATTCGCCGCTGAAAGCCCACTCGTGGTAGAGCTTGTAGTGAATGTCCTCTCGATCGGTAACTATCATCCCTCCATCGCCGGTGGTAAGTTGCTTGGACTGCTGGAAGCTGAATATGCCCACATCCCCATACGTGCCGGCGTGCTTGCCCTTCCAGTAGGAGCCAATGGCGTGAGCGCAATCCTCGATCATGAAAATGCCGTGCTCGTCGCAAATGCGACGGATCTCGTCCAGCTCAGCACAGAGGCCCCAGAGGTTCGTCACGATGAGCGCTTTGGTCTGTGGTGTGATGTTCTTGCGCACCGAATCTGGGTCCATGAGGAAGGTGTCGTACTTCACATCGACGAAGCGCGGCACAGCGTTGAAAAAGAGGGTCGCTACACC
The DNA here is from genome assembly GCA_028275325.1 of Anaerolineae bacterium. Taxonomy (GTDB): domain Bacteria; phylum Chloroflexota; class Anaerolineae; order DRVO01; family DRVO01; genus JAPWUW01. The sequence goes on from JAPWUW010000163.1 coordinate 1,278, forward strand.
GCCAAAGTGGACGATAGGGTCACAGATGACCTCAGTGCCAACCCCTGCGCCGCTGATCGAGACAGCTTGTGCCAGGGCGTTCATGGCGTTGTTTCTGGCAATGCCGTACTTTGCCCCCACGAGCTTGGCGAAGGCCTCCTCGAAACGGGTCACCATCCGCCCTTGGGCCCAACCAAGCTGCCCGCTTGCCAAGACTTCCTTCAGGTAGCCAAGCTCCAAATCGTCGAAGACCCTTGCCATGCGCTTATTGCCTCCTTGAATGAATCCTACACGTACTCCACCGGCTCAACCTTCCCCGAGCGGACCGACCGCACGACCGCAAAGCAAACGCTCATGACTTTGCTTGCTTCGTCGATGCCCACAAGCGGCCGTTCCTTGCCGCGAACGCACGCCACAAAGTGCGCCACTTCCCGCTGGTGGGAATCTGCCTTCTCCAACGCGATCTCCCGCGGGCTATCGCCCGGATCATCGCCGCGATCCAGCATGAGCTTGGGCTCGTGCATCTCCGCCTCGGCGCTGCCCTCGACCCCATACGCCTTGAGCCAGACCTCAAACTTGCGCTTGCGCTTGGCGCCAACTGCCAGGAGCACATGCCCGAGGCAACCGTTGCGGAAGCGCAGGTTTGCTGTGAAGTTGTTCTCGGTGGGCCAGAAATCCAGCACCCTGTTGGCATAGGCATGCACTTCAGCGACCTCCCCGGCAACCCACTGCAGGAGATCGACGTTGTGCACTGCCCCACCGATGAACAGATCCTGGGGGTCTTTGAAGCGCCAGTAATCTGGCCCGAGGGAGCGCATGCCCCACAGGTCCTGTATGTAGGAGGATTCGACGAGGAACAGCTCCCCCAGCACCCCTTGCGCCGCCTGTTCCCGCAGGGCGGCAAACTGCGGCACAAACCGATAGTTGTGGCCAGCAGCAAACACCACGCCGCTTGCGGCAGCGGTGCGGCGCAGTTCAGCAAGCTGCGAAGGGCTTATGGCAATGGGCTTCTCGCACAGCACGTGCTTGCCGCGCTGCAGGCAGTAGATGGCCTGCTCGGCATGGAGCCGATCCGGCGTGCAGATCGAGACAAGGTGAACGCCCGGCGCGTCCACGGCTTCGCGGTAATCTGTCGTGGCGAAGGGAATGGAGTGCTCCTCCGCCACCTGCTTGAGGGCAGTGGGGTTGATATCGGCAACTGCCACAACCCGCACCCCTTCCACTGCCTGGTAGGCGCGCAGGTGTGCTCTGCCAATGCCCAAGCCAAGGATCGCGGCCCCCAGTTCCTGCTCAGCCACTTCTGGCCTCCACCACAGCACAAGCTCCTTGGCCGACCAGGCCGCAGGCAGAGGCGGCCTCAGCCGGAGGTACGCCCTGCTTCACCACCGCCGCCAGCGCGGCCAGGAAGCGCGCTGGATCCTGTGCTTGCAGCACATTGCGCCCAAAAACCACACCCTTGGCGCCAGCAGCAATGGCCATCCTCGCAAGCTCAAGCGCCTCCACTTCAGTGGGGGTCTTTTCGGCGCCGAGCGCAAGCACTGGCACTGGCACGCTCTGCACCACTTCTGCAAACCGGTGGGTGTAAAACGTCTTGATCAAATCCGCACCGAGCTCAGCAATGATGCGGCAGCCGCGGTAGACCTCATCGTGGAGTTGCTCGGCGGTGTACTCTTTCGTCCGCGGCGGGAACAATTCGCCCACCACCGGCAGGCCAAGCGCATGTGCTCTGGCCGCCAGGCGCGAGAATATCTCGACGTTACGAGCATCGTTCGCCTCGCTGCCGGTATGCAGGCACAGCTGCACCAGGACAAGGTCGGCGCCGAGCGCCACCGCCTCCTCCGGCTCGCACACGTAACTGTTGCGGCCCTCAACATAGTTCCAGCCGAAGGCAAAGATGGAACTCCAGTTGAGGCGCACGATAAGGAAGGGGCCACCGCGGTAGTTATAGGCATGTGCGCAGTGACGCACCATCCCTGGTGCAAGAAGCACTGCATCGGCCTGGTCGTTCACCGCCTTGAGGGCCGCTGGCAAGTCTATGAGCCCGGGTAGCGGCCCGTCGTGTTCCCCATGATCCGCTGCCACGACGACCGCGTTGCCGCGCGAGAAGAGCCTTGATAGCCTAATCTCTCTCCCGTCCAATGTTTGACCTCCGGAGCTAAGCGGGCTGCGCTTGTCGGCAAGAGACGACCTCCAGAACTTCCTCAAAAACCTCCATCACGCGTTCGGCCTGGGCATCTGTGATGACAAGGGGTGGCTTGATCTTGACCACATTGCCCATGCCGGCGTACTTGGCTGTGCCGAACAGGACGCCGCGCTTCAGCGCTTCCTTCTCGAACTGGTAGGATTCTTCCCGTGCCGGTTCCTTCGTCTTGCGGCTCCGGACAAGCTCCACGCCGATCATGAGGCCGGGCCCGCGCACATCTCCAATCATCTCGTAGCGGTCTTGCAGCTCCGCCAGCCGAGCGCGGAAGAAGCGATTCAGCTCCTGTGCCCTCTCCAGGAGCTTCTCTTCCTCGAGCACGCGCAGGGTGGCCAAAGCGGCCACCATCGATACGGGGAAGTGCGCAAACGTGAACGAGTGATCCGCTGGCTTGAACCCGGCGACGTGAGGCCGCGAGATGGAGCCCGCGAGCGGGAACCCACCGCCAATCGCCTTGCCGAAGACGAGGATATCCGGGACAGTCTCGTACAGTTCGGAGGCGAACATTGTCCCGCAGCGGCCAAACCCTGTCTGCATCTCGTCGAAGATGAGCAACATATCGTACTTGTTGCAGAGCTCGCGCACTGCCTGGTAGTACGGCTTCGGGAAGTCTATCATGCCGCCGCTTCCCTGGATTGGCTCCATGATGAAAGCGACTGGCTTGCCGTCGATAGCGTTCTCGATGAACTTGCCCATCATCTTCACGCAGAAGAGCTCGCATGAGGGGTAGCTGAGCTCGTAAGCGCAGCGATAGCAGTAGCCCTGAGGCACTCGCACACTGTAGCCGCTGTATTGCAGGAAAGGCCAAGGATGTGGGTAGGAGAGGGACATGGTGGCAAGTGTACGCCCGTTGAAGTTATCCCAGGGGACAAGGAAGAAGCGCCGATCCGGGTAGTGACGCAGGGCAAGCTTCATCGCCCCCTCAATGGCAGAAGAGCCATGCAGCGAGAAGGTCACGCGCTCAAGATCCCCTGGCGCAAGTTCAGCGAGCCTCTTAGCAAGCAGAAGTTTGGGCACTGTCTCGAAACTCGTGCGGACATGGGTGAAGTACGAGAGCTGCTCCCGGACTGCGGCCATGACCTTCGGGTGGCAGGCACCGACGTTCAGGGTCCAGGCCTGCGAGGTGCAGTCAATGTACTCACGGCCCTCCTTATCCCAAAGAGAGGCACCGCGTGCCTTCATGACCATGAGAGGCAGCTCTCCCCCCACCGAGCCACTGAGGAGGGCGCGCCTGCCGGCAGCCAGCTCTTCCTCATCTACCTGCTCGTACATGCGCCGCACCCAACTGGCATCCACTTCCTCGAACTCCTGCTGAAACTGCATTGCATCCTCCAAACTGGGTTCTAATCTTGGTCCATAGTCACGAGCACGCGCACTGCATCCTGCTCGCGCGTGCTGTAAAAGGCAGAAACGGTCTGCGCGAACGGATAGGCGTGGGTGACGAGCTCTCCCATCCTCAGGCGCGGCAGGAGGGCTGCCGCATCGTGAAAATCTCCCAATGTGGAGTCAATGCTGCCGACGATGAGCGTCTCCCGGTAATGGACGGCATTGACGTCAAGGGGAACGCTGGTTCCCGGCAGATAGCCCGAGAAGAGCAGCACTCTGCCGCCAGGCCGGACAACGGCAAGGGCCTCTGCGGTTGCTTCTGGGCTGCTGGCGGCGACGATGGCCAGGCTTGGCTGCAGGCCGTGGGCGCGCGCGTAGTCGGCGAGCGACCACTGCTTGGCATCGATGGTCTCATGAGCGCCCAGGGCTGTGGCAAGCTCCCGCCGCCTTGGCCTGCGCCCGCTGGTGACCACTCGGCGGGCACCGGCAAGCAGTGCAAGCTGCAGGAACGTGAGCCCCACCGCCCCATCCCCGACGATCAACACCTCATCGTTTGGGTCGACCCCGCCCACCTGCCGCAGCCCATGTACGCAACAGGCCAGGACTTCTGTGAGCGCAGCCGCCCGCAGGTCGACCCCGGCTGGCAAGCGGACAATGCCGCCAACCGCCACCATCTGGGGCGGCACATAGACGTATTCCGCAAAGCCGCCGGGGATATGGACGCCAAAGAGCTTCTGGTTGTAGCAGATGTTGTTCTTACCACTTGTGCACGCTGGGCAACGCATGCAGGGGATAACTGAATTGGCACCGACAAGGTCGCCGACGCTGTAGCCATCCACGCCCTCCCCCACTGCTTCTACTTGAGCCACAAATTCGTGGCCGAGAACTATCGGCAGGGTATAACGGGCAGTCGGGCCGTTGAAGAACATGCGCGCATCGGAGCCACAGACGGCACAGGCAAGCACCCGCAGCAAAAGGGCACCGCGCTCCAGGGCTGGAAGCTCCATTTCCTCCAGCCGCATATCCTCCTTGCCGTAGAGTGCAAAGGCCTTCACGCCTTCCCACCCTCCTCCCGCATGTCGCCGCACAGCAACTTGCCAACGGCGCCACCAGGATGCGTGCGGGCAAAGGCTTCCAACGTGTAGCCAGTGAGCTCCCAGACAACGGCTGCCAAAGCGTCGCAGACGGCGCTGAAAACAACCGTGCTTGTTGTGGCTATTACGCGCTGAAGCTCATAGTCCTGCT
>JAPWUW010000105.1 GCA_028275325.1 Anaerolineae bacterium
ATCCAGGAAACGGAGGAAGACAAGCCCCTGGGCAGCCTGAACTCAGGTCCACCCGCCCTGCCCCTGCCGGAGAGGGAGCTGGCGGTCTATGCCGGAGACCACTTCGCCCTGCTGCTGCCCAGTGAACTCATGCAGATCGTGCTGGACAACCTCGATGCCTGGCAGCAGAACAAACAACACCTCCTCCAAGCCCTCCGCCTGTGCGAGGGCGTCACCTAAGATCGGTGCTCCTGCTCAGCTTTTTACACCACTTGACAAGACGCAAACTGCCTCCCGCCGGCCAATGGCAAAGGTTATCCGTGAAGCCATTGACGCCCATCTGCGAGCACAATGCCCAAAGCCTGGCCAGGAGTGGTTCTGGTCCGAGCTCTGGCAAGTGGCCGAACACGAGGCCAAATCTGACCCGGCTGAGAACCGCACCGAGCACTGCGCCAGCGACGCTGATTTCTTCGCTAGCCTGGAGTAGCCTCGCGCCATATCGAGACGCAGCACTTCGCCAAAGCCTGCGCCGAACTCCCAGCAGATGCCAAGTCCCAGGCAGGCAAGGCTTTCGCCCTTTTCTGCGAAGACGTATCCCACCTCAGTCTGAATATCGAGCGCATCGCTGGTTATCCGGGCCCGTAGTCAGGGTGGATCAGCCAGAAACTGTGCTGAACCCTTCATTTCGAGCAGGACGAGACGACAGGCGAGCGTGTCTACGTGCACCGTGTTATCGGCAATCATGAAGATGCCTATAGGAAACCGTAGCCCAACGTCAGATATGTGGGCGGGCAAGTTGTCTCGCCGTGGGCTCGGTTGGCGGCCTCGTGTCGCCAGCGATATGCCACAGGCTTCGGCAGAGGCCAGGCGTTGGCTCGCGCCTGACCTCCACGGCAACACCATGCATCACACAGGCGATGCCCGGGCGCGTGCCTTCGGTCGAGGTGAACATGTTGGCCGAACCGGCCCGATCCCTGCCCTGGTCGTCCAGATCTACCCACACCCCTTCCGGCAGGCAGACCACGCCCGGGATAATGTCCTCGGTCAGGCGGACGGCAATGATGGCTTCACCCTGGTCATTGTACAGGCAGACTCTGTCGCCATCACTGATGCCGCGACTAGCAGCATCCTGGGGATGCATCTCAAGGGCATGGGCCGCCCGCTTGCGGATCTCGGCAATGTTGCTCCCCTGCGAATGAGTGCGGTAGGGAGACTTGGGCGTGATCAGGCACAAGGGGTAGCGTCCGTCTTGCGGCGGCGCCTGCCAGGTGGGAATTGCCGGGAACCCTGTGGCTCGCTGGTACGCCTCACTCGCGATCTCCACCTTACCGGAGGGCGTGCGCAATGGGAAACGGGCGGGATCAGCGGCGAACTGGGCCAGGCCCACGCGTTCCTGCTCCGGCGCCCAGTAGATGCCAGTACGGCGGAAGGCTTCTGGGTCGGTGATCTCCGATTGCTCAATGAAGTGCTGCACCCATTCCGCCGCGCTGCGGCCTTGAGAGAAATCCTGCCCAAAGCCCAGGCGGGTGGCCAAATCCCAGAGAATGTCATAGTCGCTGCGGGCCTGGCCCAAGGGGGGCACAGCTTGCGGTTTGTAAAGCAGGTAGTTGCCGAGCCAGGGGATGCCGATGTCCTCCTTCTCAAGCGAGCTTGCGGCCGGGAGGATTACGTCGCTCCAGCGCGCCGTCGGGGTCATGAACAGTTCGTGCGAAACGACGAAATCAACCTTCGCCAGGGCGGCCATGGCCTTGCGGATGTCGGCACCTTGGTTGAGCGAGTTGGCGCCAAGGTTGTAGACAGCGTGGATATCCACGACATAGCCGCCAGCGCGCCCCTGCAGGATCACGTCCGGCCAGCGCACGGCTGGCACCTCGGCGAGATTTGGCGCCTGTGGCACTGGCAGCCGGCCCACCCTCGGCGATGGCAGAAGGTTGTTCATAGAGCCGGTTGATCCACCCCGTTTGCCGAAGTTGCCGGTTGCCACCTGCAGAGCGATAGTCAGACGGAAAGGCTCTTCGCCGGCGAAGACGCGCTGGATGGAGAAACCGGGCAGGAGCATGGCTGGCTTGGCTGCGCTGTAGGCACGCGCAAACCGAGCGATCTCCTCAGCCGGGACCCCACATATGCCCTCTGCCCACTGGGGCGATTTGGCCTGGCCATCGTTTCCCAGCACATACTGCTCGAGCTGGTCGAAACCGGAACTGTGGGCCTCGACGAAGGCGCGATCCACCAGGTTCTCGCTGATCAGAACATACAGCACCGCCAGCATCAGCGCCGCATCCGTGCCCAAGCGGCAGGGAATCCACCAGGTGGCGGCGCGCTTCACGGTGTTCGTGCGGCGCGGGTCTATGACGACGATCTGGGCGCCCCGCTTCCTGGCCTGCAGCAGGCGCTGCGGCACCTCAGCCCCTTGTCGGGTCTCCAGCACGTTGGCACCCCACAGGATGATCATCTGGGCGAACTGCATTGTCGAGGCGTCCCAGCCAGAGACGGACCAATCGTCGCCCAGCAGGTAGGGCAGGATGAAGGCAGCAGCGGCGTTGCTGTAGCCGCCAGTCAGCCGGGTGTAGCCGCCGAACAGGGCGAGGAAGCGACTAAGCAATGCCCCACTGGCGTGCAGGGCGCTGGTCGTCCCGGTACCGCCGCGGTTCATCACTGCCGTCGCGCCATACCGCGCCCGGACCTCCGCCAGTTTGCGGGCCGTCAAATCTAGTGCCTCATCCCAACTGGCCTCACGGAAGCGTCCAGAACCGCGGCTGCCGGTCCGCACCAGGGGACGCAGGATACGGTCGGGGGCATAGGTCTCGAGTGGCAGGTTATAGCCGCGCCAGCAGCCTCTCAGATACCGACCCGCAGCCGGGTTGTGAGCAATACAAGTAACGCGGCCATCCTCGACGGTTGCGATCAGGGGGCAGGCGTTACCGCCGCAGTCTTTGCCGCAGAACACAGGAACGGATGGCACAGTCACTCCTCTTTGCCCCTCGAGCACGGCCTAAGGATGGGGCACTGGGGGCAAGGTATAGCACGTGACTAAGAAGACGGCAACATCGCAGAGCAATCGCATCTTATTGTTGGAGCAGAGAGAGAAGGTAGTCGTTGTCCCAGGCGGCTTTGAGCTGTCTGACCTGGATGCCGACTTTGGCGGACTTGTCTTGCTTGAGCAAGCTGAGGGCCATACGCCGCAAGGTGGAGAAGTTCTCGGCGGCATTGTCTCTGCGCGCCCGGCAGTGGTCTTCGTCGAAGGCCACATCCAGTATCCAGTGCAAGGAGTTCTCGATGCTCCAGTGCTCCCCATGTTGGCAGTCGGATAGGTTTAGACCAGTGGGCGAAGCGGGAGAGACACAGAGGGCGGGGCAAGGCAACGGGGCACAAAGACCAGGGAGGCAGAGGGGGAAGGTAGCAGCAGCAGGGGCGGCCCCTGACGGGTAGGAGCAGGAGCGGAAGGAGGAGAGAGGCAAGCGGGAGGGCAAGGCACGGGAGCGAGCCGGTCTGCCGTCTGTTTGTCTCTCAAGGGCGAAAGGGGTGGGAGTGCCGGAAACGAGCGTGGCTCTCGCGGGAAGCGGGGGCGCTGACAGCTCCCCTTGCCTCTAGGCATGGGGTTCTGGCGATCCGGCAGCCTTGTCCGAACTCTCCCCGGCAGGGTACAGCATCTCGGCCCTTAGCTGCGTTCTTGCCAGCTTTCACAGGCGACCGGCTCTGACTCCGGCCAAAACCGAAGGAAGCTGGCGCTTGCCTGCTACTTGCCGGTTGTTGAACGTGACTCAACGCCGCCTGGAAAAGCGCGTACACACCTGGCCAGAGCTCTCTAGCCCGGCCCGCGTCGAGCCGTTCACCTTGCACGCACGAGGCGAGGAAAGCCGAGTATAGGTCCCGCGGCGCTACCACGCCGCACTCAGAGACGTGCCAGCGCTGGGAAAGAGGTTTGGCCGCAACGGAACCGCAGTTGTGGCAGACCTGGCTCAGGCGAGTCGTGGCCGTGAGGAATTCTTCGACCGAAGCGCCGGCGCTCTCAGCCTTGCGCTTCAGGCGCTCGACGGATTGCCCCGGAGCACGCACATCCACCGACTTGCCAAAGGAGCGTTCCAGCGCCCGATAAGAGAGTTTCTCCAGATTGATGACGTTGCCCAGGCGCACGTACTTCACCCGCGAGGCCAGCCCGTGTTTCGGGATGGGATCGCGCTCATCAACAACGGCTTGAAGCTTTAGCTTGGACCACTTCACCCAGCCGTCACGCCAGCGGATGCCCGTGCCGTTGTCTTTGCCCTTGACGTTATGGAGCTGGTTTCTGCCCTTGAAACGAGGCCGGCCCCGTTTGCCTAGAGCGTATTGTCTTCTGGCGTAGAAAGCGGGGTAGCGAGCTTCTGTACCGTCTTGGCATCAACATGCCCGTTCAGCCGGGTCCCCGTGAAGCGCTTGGCTCAATGGTGCAGCGCATATTCACTGAAACCTGCGGCAGCATTGGCCTCTCTGAAGGCTCTGGCCTTGGCCTCCAGGGTGCCCTTGCCGCCCCGGAGCAGGCTGCACACTGTCTGGTAGGCCCTGGACTGGCGCAAGAGCGCAAGCCGCCTGAGAGCCTCGCCCAAGCAGGCGTTGTAGACCTAGCGGGCAGCTTCGAGGCGGGCGAGTAGAACCTGCTCCTGGGCGGGAGCGACCTTGAGCGGAACTCGGTGACGAACGAGAGGGACTTGGCCCGTCGCAACTATCGCTCCCTCTGCTGCTCGATGTATCGCTTGATTGCTGCCAGAGGAGCGCCGCCCACGGTGACCACGAAGTAGCTGCTGGTCCACAGGGTCGGCAGGCGGCTTCTCAGCCAGGGGAATTCCTGGCGCAAGAGCCGCGAGCTACGCCCTTTGAGGCGCTTGACAAGGCGGTGGACGCCGAACTGGGGGACGATCTCGCAAAGCAAACGCACGTGGTGCGGCGTGACCTCAAGCTCAATCAGCTCAGCCTCACACTCCTGGGCTGTCCGGCGCACAATTGCCTTCAGGCGCTCAGCAACCGCTTCGTCCAGAACCGGACGACGGTACTTGGAGCACCAGACGATGTGGTACTTGCAGGAGTAGACGACGTTGCGGTTGGTCTTGTAGGAGGCTAACATTGCCACAACACAAATTGGACACGCTCAGGCTGTATAATGCAAATGAGCGCATCACGCCGATAGCTACAGCTACGCTGCGGCATATCCTCGGCTGTGCCTGAAGACGAGCGCCTGATGCCACGGGATTCGAACACTGTTGGGGCTGGTGGTAGAATGTCGGGCAGTCGGTCATGTTTCTTGGTTAGTCGCGTCCCAGGTAGTCAGCCTGGGGCGCGGTTTTTTGCCCCCTGCTGTTGGTCGCCTCAGAGATTTCGCCGTATATGCGGACGAAACCGCGCAACTCGGCGCGTCTAGGACGCGCTAAAAAGGGCCTTTTTCGGCCTCAAGGTCTTATTTTCTTATAGTAACCCAAATTGCCACCTTGCAGTGAGTGAAAGGATATGAGTAGGAAAGTCCATGGCTTCTCTGCTAAAGTTGATGGGTCAGCAAATCTATCAACGGTGGAGGAGCCATGGACAGCCAGATTGTAGCAGTGTTTTGTCTGCGTGACGATATGCTCAAGGCTTTGCATCACTACGAAGACCAGCAAGCGCAGATGAGCGATGCCGAGGTCATGACCACAGCTATAGTGGCCATGCTCCACTTCAGGGGCAACTTTGAGCGTGCTCGCCTTTTCCTCAAAGAACAAGGCTTCATTCCTACTATGCTCAGTCGCAGCCGTCTCAATCGCCGTTTGCACCGTATCCAGGCCCTATTCATGACTTTGTTGAACATGCTCGCTGAGGTCTGGAAAGACCTGAACACCAACTCGGTCTACGTCATAGGCAGCTTCCCGGTGGCCGCCTGCGACAACTGCCGCATCCCTCGTTGCCGCCTTTATCAAGGTGAACAGTGGCGCGGTTATCAAGCCAGCAAGAGACGCTACTTCTACGGTCTCAAGGTGCACATCATGGTCAGCAAGGATGGCCAGCCGGTAAGTTCTTGCTCACTCCTGGCAGCTACAGTGATACGAAAGCCCTCTGGGCTTACAGCTTCGACTGGCCGGAGCAGTCCTGGGTGGTGGGCGACAAGGCTTACAACGACTATGAAGCGGAAGATGCTCTGCAAGGAGCAGGTGTTGTGCTATCCCCATTGCGCAAGCGCAACTCCAAGAGAGCTCTACCCGCTTGGACACGCTACCTCCAGTCCTGCTATCGCAAGGTGGTTGAGACCACCGCCAGCCTCATTGAGAGGCTGTTGCCCAAGTCAATCCACGCCGTGACTCCAAAGGGCCTTGAACTCAAGGTCGGCCTGTTCGTCTTGGCTTCTTCCATCAACTTCTTGCCCCTTGAGGTGGCAACTTGGGTTAGTATAATTCAAAAAGAGAGAAGGGAGGGGGGAGGTACGCATAAGTACTCGGTTTCGTTTCATGTTGGCAAGATCAGGAGTGTGTTGGCGGAGCAAGATCATGGGTGTGTGGTGGGGTGAGGGCCATGGGGTCTCGTTCTAGCTGCCTTTGGCAACAGCGTAGCGGGCCTAGGGCAGCTAGACGGCCAAGGCATCAAGATAGCTTATCCTTCCTGGGGATAGTCCCGCCACCGCCAGGGGGCTCTGGCCAGGGTGACGGTAGTGGTGCTTGCGCTCACTCCTCCTTTGCGTCGGCTCGAAGTTGTGGTAGATGGCCCAGAGCAGGGCCGAGTGCTCCAGTCTCTGCTCGCAGCCGTGGTTGCGCCCATGGCTCAGGCGCTGACGGTAGTCGCGCCAGCACCACTCCGGTGTCACCCGCACTAAGTCCTGGAAGTAGTCCAGTGTATGGGCCAAGAGATGGTCGAACTGCTCGTTGATGAGGGCGGCTAAGTAGGTAGCACAAAGAAACTTGCGCCTGATCGGTTATATAATAGCGGTCGAGGTGCAAGATGTACGCGAGGCCAGTGTCTGAACAAGAGCGCAAAGAACTCAAGCGCATGACGCGCCAAGAGGTTGGTCGAGTCAGTCGGCGGGCGCAGATGATTCTCCTCTCCGCCCAGGGTCGTCGCTCGGTGGAGATTGCCCAGATCCTTGAGACGAGCGACGTCACCGTGCGCTTCTGGATTGGGCGCTTCAACGTTCATGGCCCTGCCGGTCTCTACGACGACGAGCGGTGGCCGCCCCCGCAAGGCCGACGATGCCGTAAGAGAAGCGATAGTAGAGATGGTGCAGGATGACCCCAAGGAGCAGGGGTTCCTGGCCACTTTCTGGACGGTAGCTTGTCTTGCCTTGGCTGTGGCTAAGAGAGCAGGAGTGTGCTTGAGCGCCAGCTGTCTGCGAGGGGCCATGCATGATCTGGGCCTGCGCTAGGGAAGGCCCAGGCTGGCCATGCCGGCCAAGGTAGACCCTGACAAGGCCGCCAAGCAGTGGCGCATCGCCCAGGCGGTGATAGAGGCCGGGGCGGAGGCGGCGGTAATCTACGCCGACGAGTCCAGGTTTGCAGCTTCTGCCCCTGGTGCGTTCCATGTGGCAGTGGGCGGCAAGCCAGGTGCGAGTGCCCACTCCGGGAAGCAATCTCAGCCGCACCAGCTTCGGGGCCCTGGACATCCACAGCGGCAGGTGGGAATACCTGGTGCGGGAGCGGGCCTCCAAGGGGGACTTCATCGCCTGCCTGGAGCACCTGCTGGGGGCCTATGCCGCTGTGCCCATCATCCTGGTGGTGGACAACTTCTCCAGCCACACCGCCAAGGCAGTGAGAGAATGGCTGGAGCTGCATCCCCGGCTGCAGTTGTTCTACCTGCCCAAGTACTGCTCTCATCTCAACCCGGTGGAAGCCATCTGGCGCCAACTCAAAGGCACCGTCGCTGCCAATCGCCTGTATGCATCCATGGACCTCTTGCTGAAAGCTGTTCACTCTTTCTTCGCCAAGCTGACCCCAGAGGCGGCTCTGCGCCTGGCAGCCTAAGGTGAAAAAGGAACTTTCGCAGACCTACTTAGCCTGCCCTTTCACCACCAGCGCATCCCCGCCCTTGAGACTTTCAGGGCCGTTCCGTGTCGGCTTGATCTTGCGGTCTTGCTTGAGGCCTTCAACGCCTCGCTTTCAGCATTCGCAGGTTTTCTCGGGTTCTCAAATGAACCTTGGGCCGCATACATGCGCTTGCTTGGCGCGGGATGAAGCTCAGTAGTCATGGAGCCAGAGCCGTCACGACAGGGATGAGGCACAGGGGCAGTTTACCGCCCCTGGTGCCCGCAAGCCTTCCCCGAGCCAGCGCCTCAGGCAAGGGGCCTTTGTTGGTGGCTATTTGGCGTAGGCCTGTATGACCTTAGCGAGTGCGAGGCCAACCTGTTCGGCATGGGTTGGCTCGAATGTTGGGAAGGCGAAGCAGGTGAACGTGTGGGATTGGTGCCAG
>JAPWUW010000106.1 GCA_028275325.1 Anaerolineae bacterium
GGGCGGCTGTGCGAGGTTGAGTTCCTTTTGGGGGCGATGCGAGAGTCCCTTGCGGCAGGAGGGGCGTATCTCGTTTCCCGCCGCTATCCAAATGGGCCGATCTGCCATGCCCGCAATGTGAGTTACGTCCACAAGGCCTGCTGGGGGATGTACGCCGCTGGCGTGGATCGTGGCATCATCGCTGAGCTGCTCGATTGGCTGCAAAGGGAGGCGCTCCAGCCGAACGGGGATTTCTACTTCCCCGAAGAAGGGCCGGAGTACAGAGTGATGCAGCGGGCCTACCGCCCCCTCACCTTCATGAAGGTGGCCGTCTGGCTCGCTCACCCGCTTGCGGCGAACGAAAGGGTGATCGGGCGGCTCCTGCAGTACCAGCACCGCTCGGGTGGCACGTTCAACTACATCGGCGACGACCCCGCCCGCGTGGAGGAGCAGCCAACGCTCGGCGCGCTGAACACATCCTTTTTCGGGCACCTCATGCTTGCCCTCGGGGACAAGCAAAGGGCTTTGCAGACGGGGGATTTCCTCGTGCGCCTGGTCGAAGCAAACAGGCCGCACCTGGAGCAAGGCCTTTTCTACACGCAAATGGACCTGGCGGGCAACCTGGTGACGGAAGCGCCCCCAGGCCAGCGCTACTCTCGCCTTGTGGACCGCCGTCTGCCCAAACAGGAATTCTGGCAGACAGGGACGACAATGGCTTACCTCGCCTGCCTCTACGAGGCGCTGCGCGAGAGGTGGCAGGAGCCGACCCAGGCGCAGAAATACCTGGATGCGGCCCTGGCGCTTTTGCCCTTTGAGGCCGCAATGCCTCTGGAAAGCTACCTCTGGCCTTCCAAGTGCAAGGTAGGCTGGGGCGCGGGGGAGCTCCTGCGCGTCCTTGTCAAGTACCGCCTTGGCAGCGAGGAACAGGTAGAGCAGGCCTACCAGGTGGCAAAAAAGGTGGCCGTGCACACCTTCATGCGGGCACAGCTGCCCAATGGCGCCTGGTCGGCCATGCACTACCCGCTGAGCGAGCTGGATCCGGAGTACCAGCTGGAATACACCCCCATCCGCGGGCGGGTCAACGTGCCGCAGGAACCGGTGCCGGGCTGGAGCAAGCTGTACCTCCCGCCGGAGGAGATCACGGGCGAGTTCCTTGGGGAGCTTGAGGCGATCTACCGGGGCATGCAGGCATACCTCGCCTTCCTGCGCGGGTGCTAGGAGAGGAACAATGCATCACCAGGGCGACAGCGTTTTGGCGACCTATTACATTGAGACGAAAGGGGATCTGCGCCGGGTGGCTGAGCACATGGTGGAGCTGGAGACGACCGGCGCCTGGCAGGGGCCCGGGGCACCGACGGAGCTTTTCCAGCGTTGCCGCGGCGAGGTCCACAGTGTCGAGGAAGTGGAGCCGGGCAAGGGCTTGGTGCGCCTGCTCTTCCCGCTCATCAACATGAACCTGGAGGAGGCGGCCTTCCCCAGCCTCTGGCTCACAATGGTGGGCGGGGGCACGCATGCGCTCAACACCTACGAGAAATCCCGGCTGCTCGATTTCCAGCTGCCAGAGGAGGCATTGCGCTACTTCCCCGGCCCGCAGTTCGGCATCCGGGGCACCCGAGAGCTCCTTGGCCTCGGCGAGGGGGAGCTGATCATCGGCACGATCGTCAAGCCAACCTCTGGGCTAACGGCAGATGAGGTGGCTGCAATTTGCTACGAGGCAGCGCTGGGGGGCGTGCGCTTCATCAAGGACGACGAGAAGATGCTCAACGTCCCCTATTGCCCGCTTGCCGAGAGAGTGCGCAAGGTTTCGGAAGCGCTCAAGCGCGCCCAGGACAGGACTGGGCAGAACGTACTCTACGCGCCGCACATCACCACAAACCCGGATCGGCTGAAGGAAAACGCTCGCATTGCGCTGGCAAACGGTGCGAGCGCCCTCATGGTGAACTTCTTTGCCGCTGGTTTTTGGGCGCTTGAGGCCTTGGCGCGCGACCGCGAGTTCCCCGTGCCCATCTACGCGCACTGCGGCGGCAAGGAAGCGCTGAGCCGCGCTCCCGGCCAAGGCGTGGATGCCAACGTTGTGGCCAAGTTCGCGCGGCTTCTTGGCGGGGATTACTTCCGCATCAGCACCGTTGGCGGCTATATGGTCGGCGGCACGCGTGAGGAGCTCCTCTCGCTCAAGGCTGTCATGAAGGAGCCTTTGCCAGGGATCAAGGATATGGTCCCGGCCATTTCGGGCGGGCTGAAGCCGAGCAACCTGCCGCAGAACCTGGAGATATTCGGGCTGGATGTCATGGTTCTGGCCGGCACAGGCATAACCTCGCACCCGATGGGCATCGCTGCTGGCACGCGCGCCATGCACCAGGCAGCGCAGGCCTTCCGCCAGGGGATCCCGCTCGCCGAGTACGCGCGCACCCACCCGGAGCTGCAGGCTGTCCTATGAGGGCACCACAAGGGGCAAGCGACGAGTTGCCGGCTGTCCTCAGCGTCGGCATCTTCTGCGTGGATATTCTGGTGCGGCCCGTGCCGGCCTTCCCGCCGCCCGGCGGCCTGGTGCTCGTGGACGAGTACGACGTGCAGACTGGCGGCTGTGCCAACAACTGTGCCATCGCCCTTGCCCGCCTGGGCGTGAGCGTGGCGGCCGTGGGCAGGCTCGGCAACGACCGCTTTGGCGACCTCATTGTCTCAGATTTGCGCGCCAATGGCGTGCGCACGAGCTTCCTCGTGCGCGACCCGGCGGCGCGCACGGCAATGTCCGTTGTCCTCGTGAACGAACGCGGCGAGCGTTCCTTCGTGCACCACCGTGGTGCCACGGTGAACCTGAGCGCTGCCGATGTGCCGCGGCCGCTGCCGGCACTCCGCGCGCTGCACGTTGGCGGCGCTTTCCTTCTGCCTTCGCTGGATGGGGAGGGGCTGGCCTTGCTCTGCCACAGCGCGCAGGAGCAGGGCCTGCTCACGTTTGTCGATACGGCCGTCGACGGCCGCGGCAACCCGATGGCGGTCATTGCACCGGCGCTACCGTACATCGACTACCTGCTGCCGAGCGAGGCTGAGGCACTCGGGATGACGGGCGCTGAGGACCCCCAGGCGATGGCGGCAAGGCTCCTTGCCCAGGGCGCACGCGCCGTCTGCATCAAGCTTGGCGAGCGGGGCTGCTACTGCGCGGGGCCAGGCGAGGCCGGCTTTGTGCCGGCCTACGATGTGCCGGTGGTGGACACCTGCGGGGCGGGAGATACCTTCACGGCCGGTTTCATCGCCGGAGTGCTTGCCGGCAAGGGGCTCATGGCCGCTGCACAGCTGGCCAACGCCGTCGGGGCCATGTGTGTGATGAGCCTTGGCGCCACAGCGGGGATCGGCTCCTGGGAGGAGACGCAGCGCTTCATGGCCACCACCCCGCTGCGAACTCGCTAGGGCAATGGGCAGCGAACTGCGCATCTACACTGCGGGCCACAGCAGCCTTTCGGGCCTGGCGCGCCTGAGGCTGCACTTGCAGGAGCTCTTCCATTACCGCGAGCTCGTGCGCCAGCTTGTCCTGCGAGACCTCAAGGCGCGCTACAAGAACTCCATTCTCGGCTTTCTCTGGTCCCTTCTCAACCCCCTTGGCACGATGATTGTCTTCACGGTTGTCTTCAACGTGCTGCTCAAGCAGTGGAACTTCCCGGATTACCCCGTTTTCCTGCTGAGCGCGCTCCTTCCCTGGAACTTCCTTGTTGGCGCCCTGACCTCAGGCACAGCCAGTGTGCTTGCCAATGCACCGCTCGTGCGCAAGGTCTACTTTCCGCGGGAGGTGCTGCCGATTGCCGCAGTCCTCGCGCATGGGGTGAACTTCTGGCTCTCGCTTGTGCCCTTGTTTGCCCTGGCAGCGGCAATGGGCCGGCCGTTCACCCCGTGGATCATCGTCTTCCTGCCGGTTCTCTTCCTGCTGGAAGTGGCGCTCGCCCTGGGGCTTTCCTTTTTCCTCTGCGCGCTCAACGTCTTCTACCGGGATGTCCAGATGATCCTGGAGGTTGCCACGCTCGCCTGGTTCTTCGCCACGCCCATATTCTGGCCCATCCACGTGCTGGAGAACCGCTGGGTAACAATCCTTGGCGTGCGCTTCAACACTTGGGTCTGGCTCAACAGGCTGAACCCGATGGCGTCTTTGGCCGCCGCCTACAGGGATATTCTATACTGGGGCGTGCCCGTCGGGCTGGATTTCCTGGCCCGCACGGCAGTCACGTGCCTGGCAATTCTCGCCGTGGGATACTGGTTTTTCCTGCGGCTGAGCCCACGCTTTGGCGAGGAGCTGTGACATGGAGAGCATCGAGGAGACGCAGCGCAACCAGGTGCCCGTGGTCATGGTGCCGGAGTACTACCTGCCTCCGTATTACTACGAGGACGAGATCGACCTGCGGGATTATGTAAATGTTCTTCTCAAGTACTGGTGGATTGTGATCGGCGTGCCGCTCCTTGCGCTCCTAGTTGCAGGGGTGCTGGCCTTCTTCGTCATCCCGCCTTCCTATCAGGCCACGGCCTACGTTGCCATCACAAGCCCGAGGTACATCGTCCAGTTTGCCCCCAATTTCGAGAGCGTCCCGCTGGATCAGCGGCAGATCCCTCTCAAATCCTACCCTGTGTTGGCCACCAGCCTGGACCTTTTGCAGCGCGTTTTCCCCAAGGTGGCCGACTTGCTCCCTGAGGAGGCGCGGACCCTGCAGGGCTTGAGGGGTATGGTCTCGGCCAAGAACTCCCAGGACCCGAGCCTGATCGAGCTCACGGTGACAGCAGCGGATCCTGAGGTGGCGGCAAAGGTCGCCAACATCTGGGCAGATGAGGTGGCGCGCACGATCGAGGAAGTGTACGGCCAGAGCTCGCAGGAGATCGCCACCTTCGAGGAGCAGCTGCGCCAAGCGGATGCGCGGCGGCAGGCGGCGGAGCAGGCCGTCATAGAGTTCCAGGCGCGCAACCAGGCAAGCGTCCTGCAGGCGCAGATCGACGATAAAACGGCGGCGCTTTCCTCCTTCCTTGGGATCAAGAGGGCGATCGAAAGGGTGCAGCAGGATGCGCGCAGCCTGCGGGAAAGGCTCTCTCAGCTGCCAGCAGACAGCAAGTCCACCCTGGGCGATGACCTCTCCGCGCTCATGCTGGAGGTGAACAGCCTCAGCAGCTCGGCGAGCCTGCCGCTGCAGCTGCAGGTGCAGGGAGCCGAATCCCTTTCCAATAAGAGCGTGGGAGAGCAGGTTGTCTTCCTCGAAGGGCTGATGGAAGCCCTGGACAAGAAGGCGGCGGAGCTCGATGGGATGATCGCCGCGCTGCAGCCGCAGATCCTCTCGCTGCAGAAGGAGCTTGAGCGGGTGCAGACAGAGGCGGCCCGGCTCATGGAAGAACGCCAGATCGCGCGTGACCTCTACCGTTCGCTCACGCTCAAGCTCGAGGAGGCGCGGCTGGACGAGCAGACCAACCAGAGGGAGGTGCAGGTTGCAGCACGGGCTGTGCCGCCCACCGAGCCCGCGGCACCGCGCAAGATGATGATCCTCGCAGTGGCCGGGGCCCTCGGGGTCATGGTGGGAGTTTTCGGCGCCTTTGTCGTGAACTTCTTCGCCAGCCCGCCGCGGGAGCCGCGCCGGAGGGTGGCAGGGGCAGCCTAGCTGCGCTCACCGCGACGTAATCAGGAGCGTCATGCAGCGGCCGGCTAGTGCCCTGCTCCAGGAGCAGGCAGGGGAGATCGCTCGCGCGGCCGGCACCGTTATCGTGGCCTATGTGCTCAGCCGGCTCCTGGGCTTGGCGCGGGAGATGGCCATCTCCCAGCAGTTCGGGACAAGCGGCGCGCTGGATGCGTACCTGGCTGCCTTTCGCGTGCCGGATCTGGTCTTTCAGCTGTTTGCAGGCGGAGCACTGGCCTCGGCGTTTGTGCCCACATTTGCGGGCCTCCTCGCTTCTGGCCGGGAGGCAGAGGCCTGGAAGCTCGCCCGCGATACCATCTTCCTGCTCCTTTTTGCTGTGGGCGGCCTGAGCGCCCTCTGCGCTGCCCTCGCGCGCCCGCTTGTGGCTCGCGTTGTTGCCCCTGGCTTCGACCCGGCCCGGCAGGAGCTAGCCGCAAGCCTGATGCGAGTGATGCTCCTTTCCCCCGCCGTTTTCGCTGTGAGCGGCGTCTTCATGGGCATCCTCAACTCCTGCGGGTGCTTTCTTGCGCCGGCTCTCGCTCCCTCGGCCTACAACCTGTGCATACTCCTGGGTGCCCTGGTGCTTGCGCCGAGCCTGGGTGTCTACGGCCTTGCTCTGGGCGCGGTCTGCGGAGCCGGGCTGCACTACCTGGTGCAGCTGCCCGATATCTGGCGGGTCTGGCAGCCTTACCAGGCCAGGGGCAGAGCGGTAAGAGGCCTTTCGCCTCACTTGCGCGAGGTTGGCCGGCTGATGCTGCCGCGGACTGTAGGGCTTGCTGCGGTGCAGGTGAACTTCCTGGTGAATACGGTGCTTGCATCCAGGCTGCCGGCCGGGAGTCTCGCGGCGCTCAACTACGCCTGGATGCTCATGCTGCTTCCGCAGGGGGTGTTTGCCCAGGGGGTGGCAACTGCCGTCTTCCCAGCCTTTTCCGGTCTTGCCGCCCGTGGGGAACTCGGGGATTTTTCCAGCCTGCTGCAAAGAGCGTTGAGGGGGCTCCTTTTCCTGGCACTGCCCGCCTGCTTGGGGCTGCTCGTGCTGCGCGGGCCGATAGTGAGCCTGCTCTTTGCCCGCCGCGCCTTTGGGCCGGCGGCCGTCCAGGCTGTAGCGTGGGTGCTTGCCTTTTATGCCGCTGGGCTCTGGGCGCACTCAGCGGTGGAGGTCGTGGCGCGCGCCTTCTACGCCCTTCACGACACCAGGACCCCTGTGGCTGTGGGCGTGGCGGCAATGGCCGGCAACATCGGCCTCAGCCTCGCGCTCATGCCAGCCCTTGGTGTGGCCGGCCTGGCCCTGGCCAACAGCATCGCCACCTGGGGCGAGCTCATCGCCCTCTGGCAGTTGCTGCGCCGCAGGTTGCCGGGCCTCAGCGCGGGCGGGTTCTTGCCCTGGGCAGCGCCCACCTGGGCAGCCACGGCCGGCATGGCGGCCTGCCTCGCAGCAGCGCAAGCCTTCTGGCCCTTCTCGGCAAGAGCGCTGGGGGCGGCAGGCCTGGCCCTCGGCGGCCTGCTGTACGCATCGCTTGCCGCGCTGCTTGGCGCGCCGGAGATCCAGCTTGGCCTCAGCCAGCTGCGCGCTATGCGCTCTGGGCGGCGCAACGGGGCCGCTTAGCTTCTCTCGTAGGGCACGCTCACGAAGACGGTCGTCCCCTGGCCCGGCCGCGAGAAGATGTGGAACGCAGCGCCGATCGCCTGTGCCCGCTCGCGCATGTTGAGTAGGCCAAGGCTCCCCTGCTCCGCATAGCGCTCCTGGACGGTGCCCGGGTCGAAGCCCTGCCCTTCATCCCTCACCTCCACGTCCAGGCGAGCCTCGTTGAACCGCAGGCGCACCTTGGCTCCAGGTTGGGCGCTGTGCTTGCGCGCGTTGGCAATGGCCTCGCGCACGATGGCAAAGAGAGCCCGCTCGGCCTTGGGGTCAAGCCGCCGCGGCTCCCCCTCGACCTGAAGGTCCACGGCAAACCCCTCCTGCCCCTGGCGACGCGCGTATTCCTCCAGCGCTGCCGGGAGCCCCCTAGCCTCGAGGATCACGGGCCGCAGGTCGAAAAGCAGGCTGCGCACTTCCTTCAGGGCGCGCTCGGCCAGCGGCTCCACCTGCTCAAGCTCTGCCTCGGCCTCGGCACGGCCCTCGCGCAGCAGCCGCAGCAGGAGCCGCAGCCGCATGACGAGCGAGGCAAGCGTCTGCGCCGGCCCGTCGTGCAGCTCCCGCGCGAGCTCTCGGCGCACCTCCTGCTCCACTTCCAGGATCCGGTCGCGTTCATCCTGAAGGGCCTTGTAAAGGCGAGCGTTCTCTATGGCGATCGCCGCCTGGGTGGCAAAGGCGAAGAGCAGCGAGGCATCATCGTCGCTGAAGCGCCCGTCCCCGCGCTTGTTGAGCACCTCAAGGACGCCCACAGTCTTGCCGCCAGCAATCATGGGCACGCAAAGAAGCGAACTCGTGGGGAAGCGGGATTCAGCGCTTATCTCCGGGTAAAAGCGCGGGTCGCTTGCCGGGTCGTGCACGATGAGCGGCTCTCCTCGCTGCACCACCCAGCCGACAATCCCCGCTCCGGGCGGCACTCTCCGCCCGACGAGGCTTTCGCCGCCACCGCCGCGCACCACGGCAAACTCGAGCTCTCCCGTGCCCTCGTCCAGGAGCAAGACAGCACCGGCCTCAGCATCGCTAATGCTGACAGCCGCATTGAGGATCTCCGGGAGCAGCTTGGCAAGCTGCAGCTCCGCCGCCACGCGCTCGGCGATCCTGCGCAGCGAATCGAGCG
>JAPWUW010000107.1 GCA_028275325.1 Anaerolineae bacterium
TGAACGAAGGCCTCATCGTGGGCATGAACGAGGTGGGGCGGCGGTTCAAGAACAACGAGTTCTACGTGCCGGAAGTGCTGATTGCTGCGCGCGCCATGCACGCGGCAATGGATGTGCTCAAGCCCCTCCTGGCGGCAAGCGATGTTCAGCCAGTGGGTACCGTTGTGATTGGCACCGTCAAGGGGGACTTGCACGATATTGGCAAGAACCTGGTGGCGATGATGCTTGAGGGTGGCGGCTTCAATGTGATTGATCTCGGTGTAGATGTCTCCCCCGAGAAGTTCCTGCAGGCGGTCCGGGAGCACAAGCCGAATATTGTCGGGCTATCGGCGCTGCTCACGACGACGATGCCGGCGATGAAGACGACGATCGAGGCGCTCAAGGAAGCAGGTGTGCGCGATCAGGTGAAGGTTATCATTGGCGGCGCGCCGGTGACGCAGCGATTTGCTGATGAGATCGGTGCGGATGGCTATGCCCCGGATGCTGCTTCCGCTGTCGACGTAGCTCGCCAGCTACTGGGTATAGCGGCATAAGTCGATAGGCTCAGCTGCTCACACACTGGGCGTCCGGCAGACGGCATGGCGCCACCGCGTGGGGTGTCATGCCGTCTCTCTTGCTGGAGTGCGGTGCAGAACAGAAAGGGTTGGCGGATGCTGAAGCGTAGAAGTGATCTGCGGATTGTGGAGGTGGAGCCTTACTTCAGCGTGGAGAGGGCGCGGGTGCCGCTCAAGTTTGGTGCCGTCGTTGTGGAGGGAGTGACCTTCTGCCATGTGCGCGCGCGGGCGGAGAACGCTGCAGGGCGGGTGGCGGACGGTTGGGGAGCGATCCCACTTTCGGATTTCTGGGGTTGGCCGAGTGCGCTGGTGCCGCACGAGAAGCGGGATGCAGCCATGCGCGAGCTTGTGAATAGGCTTTGTGCGCTGGCCCAGTCGAGGCGGCTGGAAGGGCACCCGTTTGAGATTTTCGCCTGCATCGAGCCGGAGTTGCAGCCGTTGGCGGATTCTGTTTGCGCAGAGCTTGGGCTGCCGGAATTGATGCCGCACCTTTGTGCCCTCATTTGTCTGAGCCCTCTGGATGCTGCGGTGCATGATGCCTTTGGCCATGCGAACGGGATCAGCACCTATGATGGCTATGGCCCGGAGCATGCGCCAGACCTTGAGCAGTTTTTGGGGCCGAGGTTTGCCGGGAGGTACGTGAGCCAGTACATTGCGCCGCAGTATGCTGCTTGGTTGCCAGTGTTTCACCTTGTTGGTGGGCTTGACAAGCTGACGCGGGCGGAGGTTGACGAATCGGACCCACGTGATGGGCTGCCGAACTCGCTTGACGAGTGGGTGGAGCGGGATGGCCTGCGGTGCCTGAAGGTGAAGCTGAAGGGCACGGACCTGGAGTGGGATCTGGAGCGAATCCTTGCCGTTGAGGCGGTGGCGCGAGAGGCACAGAGGCGGGTGGGCATCGATGAGCTGCACCTGAGCATCGACACGAACGAGCAGTGCGAATCGCCGGAGTACATTGTGGAGCTTTTGGAGAAGCTGCGGGAGCGCAGTGCGAGCGCGTACGACGCGCTTCTCTATGTGGAGCAACCGACCGGGCGGGACCTGCGGCGGCACGGGTTCGACATGTCCCCAATTGCGCGGCTGAAGCCGGTGCTCGTCGACGAGAGCCTGACGAGCGTCGGCGACTTTGAGCTTGCGCTGTCGCTGGGCTGGAGCGGGGTTGCGCTCAAGACGTGCAAGTGCCACACGCATGCGCTCTGGTTTGCGGCGCTCGCGGAGGAGGCGGGCGTGCCGTATTCGGTGCAGGATCTCACAAACTTGGGCATCTCGCTTGTGCACTCGGTTGGGCTTGCGGCAAGGTTGCGGCCCATAATGGGGGTGGAGGCGAACTCGCGGCAGTTTTTCCCGGCCTCCAACGAGCCAGAGGCGCGGGTGCACCCGCATGCCTTCTGGCCGGTGAGGGGGATGGTGAGTACACAGAGCTTCACCGGCCCAGGGCTTGGCTACCGTGTGGGCGAGATAGGACGACCCATTTTCCGCCAGGCTCGTGCGGCCGGGTAGCTCGTTGAGGGTCAGAGCGTGCTCTTGAGCCCCGGGGAAATGATGCGCTTGGTGGCAGCGGCGGAGTTGCCGACATGAGCCCATGCAGGAAAGCGAGGGTCATTGCCATAGACGGTCCTGCCGGCTCGGGCAAGACTACGGTTGGCAGCGAACTCGCGCGCCGGCTCGGGTACCTGTTTTTCGATACTGGCGTTGTCTATCGTGCGCTCACATTGGCTGTTCTGCGGCTGGGTATTTCGCTTGCGGATGTGGAAGCGATTGCTCGAGTGGCAAGCGAGCTCAACATCCGCGTCGAGCAGCCCAACCAGTCAGATGGCAGGCCATACACGGTTTTTCTGGATGGTGAAGATGTCACATGGCAGCTGCGCAGCCAGGAAGTAGACCGCGCCGTCTCGCCAGTGTCGGCAATACAGGCGGCACGCGCTGCTCTCTTGGGCGTGCAGCGGCAGGTTGTTGCCAAGGGGAAGGTGGTTGTGGTGGGCCGAGATGTGACGACCGTTGTGGCTCCAGAGGCGGATGTCAAGGTGTTCCTGGACGCTTCCCCAGAGGAGCGCGCAAGGAGGCGCTATGCTGAGGCTGCTGCCCGAGGGGAAGCGGTAACCTACGAGGATGTGCTCTCGAATGTGCTAGAACGGGACCGCATTGATTCTGGCCGCGAAACGGCGCCGTTGCGCCGGGCGCCTGATGCCATATATATTGATTCTACTAGGCTGTCCGTTCATGAAGTAGTGGAACAGCTCATGCGAGTCATATGTTGTGATGGTCAGTCGCAGGGTTAGGGCAATCAATCCGTGGCACCGACCGCTTAAGGCTGTTTTGCGCTTCTTGTTCTGGCTTCTGTTGCGAATTGAGGTGGAAGGCAAGGAGAAGGTGCCGCAAACTGGGCCGCTCATCGTGTATTTCAACCACGCTAATTGGCTGGACCCGGTTATTGTGGCGGGCGTGATCGACCGTGAGCTTTTCGTGATGGGGAAGGAGGAGTTATTTCGCCATCGGTTGCCGGGAGCTATCCTTCGGGCTTATGGGGTGTTTCCCGTCCGGCGGCAGCAGGTGGATGTACAGGCGTTCCGACGAGCGCTGCAGCTGCTAGAGAGGGGCGCAGTGGTCATCATTGCGCCGGAGGGCACGCGCAGCCATACAGGGGTGCTACAGCCGGCCAAAACTGGAGTTGTCCGCCTCGCCCTGCGATCCGGGGCTTTGCTGCAGCCTGCCGCTGTGACAGGCTGCCTGTCCTTTGAGGCCAACTTGCGGCGGCTCCGCCGCACCCGAGTGCGCGTCCGCTTCGGGGAGCCCTTCGCGCTGAGCAGCCACGAGAGAGCCACAAGCTCCAAAGAGGAACTTCAGCGCCTGACCGACGAGATTATGGCCAAGCTTGCTGCGCTTTTGCCGCCAGAGATGCGCGGAGTGTATGCTCAAGTAGGCGACCAGCTCAAGCCAACCTCTGCGGCCGCCGAGGAAGCCGGCCTCCCTGAAAAGCGGGTCGCTAGCCGCTAGGCCAAGCAGTAAGTCCCAGGGAGGTAAGCCAAATGGATCTCGCCAACTTGCGAATCGAGCACCCTGTTTACATTGATGACACCACCTTACGAGATGGCGAGCAGACGGCCGGTGTGGTCTTCGCCAATGACGAGAAGATCCACATCGCACGGCTGCTTGCCGAGGTCGGTGTCAATCAGATCGAGGCGGGCATACCCGCCATGGGTGGTGACGAGAAGAAAGCCATTGCTGACATCGTGTCGTTGCGCCTGCCGGTGAGCATACTCGCATGGAACCGGGCGGTGGTGGCTGATATCCAGCATTCCATTGATTGTGGCGTGGACGCGGTAGCCATTTCCATCTCCGCCTCAGACATTCACATTGAGCACAAGCTGCGCAAGACGCGGGAATGGGTGCTCCAGGCTGTGCGCGAATGTGTCGAATTCGCTAAGAAGCACGATTTATATGTCTCAGTGAACGCAGAGGACGCTTCGCGAGCGGATCTAGATTACCTTGTGCAGTTTGCGCGCACGGCCAAGGAAGCTGGGGCGGATCGGCTGCGTTTTTGCGACACGGTGGGTGTGCTGGATCCTTATGCCACCTACGAGCGGGTCAAACGGCTGCGCGAGGAAGTGGACATAGAGGTAGAGATGCATACCCATAACGATTTCGGCATGGCCACGGCCAACGCGATCGCCGGTGTATTGGCAGGCGCGAGCTACGTGAACACGACGGTGAATGGGCTCGGCGAGCGCGCGGGCAACGCTGCCCTTGAAGAGTTTGTCATGGCGCTCAAGTACATCTTCGGTGTCGATCTCGGGATGCGGACAGCTCGCTTCCGGGAGCTCTGTGAATACGTGGCCAATGCCTCTGGTCGGCCGATACCGACGTGGAAGCCCATAACTGGAGCCAACCTGTTCGTGTACTCCTCTGAGGGCCGTGCAAGCGGTGTCGTGAAGGACCCCACCACCTATGAGATTTTTGCCCCGGGCGATGTGGGGCTTCTGCGCCGGTTCATCTTTGGCAAGTATTCCGGGCCCAGCGTGTTGCGCCAGAAGCTACGGCAATATGGCCGGGAGATCGAGGAAGAGCAGATCCCTGAGCTCGTTGCCGCATTGCGGAACAAGAGTATAGCCATGAAAAGAGCCCTGTATGACGAGGAAGTCCTGCAGGAGTACGAGGACATGCGTCGGCTGGGGGTGAACATATGGCGCTCCTCATAAACCTTCAGCAACCGGTAAGGGTCATCGATACAACCCTGCGGGATGGGGAGCAGACAGCGGGCGTTGTCTTTGCCAAGCACGAGAAGCTGCGCATCGCCGCTTTGCTTGATGAGATAGGCGTGCCAGCAATCGAGGCGGGGTACCCTATTCTCGGGGAGCAGGAGCAAGAGGCCATTGCTGCCATCGTTCACGCCGGGTTGAGCCTAGAAGTTGAGGCCTTTTGCCGGGCCCGCGCGGAGGATGTGCAGGCGGCGGCCAAGGCTGGCGTCTCATCGGTAGTCATCTCCATCTCTACGTCCCCCATACACCTTGAGCGCAAGTATCAGAAGCCTCCGGAGTGGGTATTTGAGCGCGTGCAGGAGGCAACCGAAGAGGCCAAGAGGCTGGGGATGCGCTTCACGGTGAGCGCGGAAGATGCCTCGCGCACGAGCATGGAGTTCCTTAGGCGCTACTATGCGTTTGCTATTGCCCAGGGGGCGGAGCGGGTGCGGTATTGCGATACGCTCGGCGTGGATCATCCATTTGGAGTGCTTGCCAAGGTTCAAGAGCTCAAGGCGCACATCGGCGCCACCCCGCTTGAGCTGCATATGCACAATGACTTCGGCATGGCGACCGCCAATGTGCTCTCTGGGCTGCGAGGGGGGGCCGACGGTGTGGCGGTGTCCATAGGCGGACTTGGGGAGCGGACAGGCAACTCCTCCCTGGAAGAGGTCGTCATGGCCCTCAAGTACCTGTACGGCAAGGACCTTGGCATCGATACCACGCGCTTCCGCGAGATTGTCGAGTACGTTGCCGCTGCCAGCTCGAGGGCTATTCCCGTCTGGAAGACGATTGTCGGCACAAACGTCTTCGCGCATGAGTCGGGCATCCACGTCGACGGCGTGCTCAAGAACCCGAAGAACTACGAGGTATTCAGCCCGGAGGAAGTGGGGCTGGAGCGGCAGTTGGTGGTGGGCAAGCACTCCGGCTCGCACACCATTTACTATAAGTTCAAGGAATTTGGGATAGAGCTCACTCAGCAGGAGGCCCAGGATATCCTAGCAATGGCGCGTGAGATGGCTGTGGACCTCAAGCGTGCGCTCTTCGATAAGGAGCTCATGTACATCTACCGGGATTACCAAAAGATGCGCGCCCGACGAGATGGTGCCGGGCAGCGAGCGCAATCATAGCGCGGCGGGTGGGCTGATCCGTGCGGTGCAGCCCGGCTCGGTTGCCGACAGGCTAGGCATCCGGCCGGGCTGTCGACTTCTTGCGGTGAACGGTCAGCCCCTGCGCGATGTCGTCGACTATCGCTTTGCCCTCACAGATGGGGAGATCAGCCTCCTTTTGGCCTGCGAAGAGGGGCTGGGGGAGGTTCGTGCCTTTCTTCGGCCGGGCGAGGGGCTTGGGATAGAGTTTGCTGAGCCACTCTTCGACGGGTTGCGCCAGTGCCGCAATGACTGTATCTTCTGCTTCGTGAAGCAGCTGCCTAGGGGGCTGCGTACAAGCCTCTACGTGCGCGACGACGATTACCGCCTTTCTTTCCTCCACGGCAACTTTGTAACACTCACGAACCTGAGCGATGAGGATTGGCAGCGCATCCTGGACCAGCACCTATCACCTCTGTACGTATCGCTGCATGCCACTTCTGCCGAGGCCAGGGCAAAGCTCTTGGGCACCACGCCACAGCAAGCAGTAGTGCTGGATAGGCTTGTCGCGCTTGCAGGTGCAGGCATAGAGCTGCACCTGCAAGTTGTCGTTGTCCCCGGGGTTAATGATGGCGCCGTACTTGAGCAGACCTTTGAGGACCTCTTACATCATATGCCTGAAATTGGCAGTGTGGCGATTGTCCCTGTAGGCATGACCAAGTTTGCTGCTCATCCGGACTTGCGGCTGTTGCAGCCCGCTGAGGCGCGCGAGGTGCTCTCGCTTGTGCGGCGCTACCGAAAGCGGGCCAGGGCCAAGTGGGGCCATGGGGTTTTCCAGGCAGCTGATGAGCTGTTCCTCTTGGCAGGGGAACCTGTACCAGCTGCGTCCTACTACGAGGGGTACCCGCAGCTGGAGAACGGTGTTGGGCTGGTTCGGCAGTTCTTGGACGAGTGGGCAAGGTTCAAGCGCCGTGCAAACGGGTTCGTGGGAGCACTGCGCGAGCGGCTGGCAGTCGTCACAGGAGCTCTTATGGCGCCCATCTGGCGGGGTGTGGCGGCGGAGATGCGGGAGCTGGGCGCTCAGGTGGAGGTGGTGCCTGTGGAGAACCGGGCGCTCGGCACAACCATCACGGTGGCGGGGCTGCTCTTTGCTTGCGACGTCATAGAGGCCTTGCGAAAGCAGCATGGCTGGGAACGAGCTTACCTGCCAGCCAGCATGTTCGACGCTGAGCTTTGCCAGACGCTGGACGGGCATACAGCGGCAGAGGTGGCGGCAGCGCTGGGCAAGCCTGTCTGCCCTGCCAGAAGCGCGGCGGAGGTGCTGCGGCCATTACCAGCCTGAAGCCGCAAAAAGGGCTTGCAGGAGTTCTTGGCGCTCCTCGGGCGTCATTGGCCGTGGCTGGGAATAATCCTCAAGCATATAGG
Organism: Anaerolineae bacterium; assembly: GCA_028275325.1. GTDB lineage: Bacteria > Chloroflexota > Anaerolineae > DRVO01 > DRVO01 > JAPWUW01. The sequence goes on from JAPWUW010000107.1 coordinate 7,303, forward strand.
TCAGCACTTCGGTTGCGATGTGCTTGCCTTTATAAATGATGTGACGGTCGATGCACTCCTGCCGTGTGCCCAGACTCCACATCTGGTCGAAGAACAGGTTGCCCAGCCCGTAGTGGATGAAACCACCGTTGTAGAATTCGAAGGCCTGAGGGTGGTGTGCCTGGCTACCACTCACAATCTTCGCGCCAGCGTCGACCATTCCCCGGAAATCCTCTTGCTGCTGTGGGGTAGGTTCGTAATGGTAGAACTCCCAGTACTGCCACGTGGCGATAGGGACATCAACCTTTTCTGCTAGCTCCTGCAATTGCGCGTGCATGTAGTCAAAATCGCACGGGGCTGCCCCGGGGTAATCCTCGCCTGCCCAGGCGTACTCTGGGCCCACCGGGTTGCAGCCGATGAAGGAGATGGTGTTGCCGTGATCGCTGATGATGACGGGCCGCCGGGCATCCTCCAGATCGACTCCTCCACCATAGTGCAGCCAACCTTCCTGGTCGTACATCTGAACGGTGAGGATAGTCGCCTCAGGGCCATAGTCTTCAAAGTGATTGCCCGTCAGCTCGACAACATCTGTCCCGATGAAGCGCAGGAGCTCAATGTACTTCGGATCACTGCAGAAAACGAGGCTTTCCTGATCGCCCCTGGGCGGAGGGCAGTTCTGTGCAAACGGTATTTCGTTGGAAATGTGCGTGATATCGGCCGAGCGGAGGACATCGGCAATGTGTTCAGCCGGGTACAGGATGCCGTTGCGCTCCATGCGCACTGCAGTCCCACGCACCAGGGCTGTAACGCCGGTCATCACCAGGATGGTCATGCGCTCTTCATCCCGGTTAGTGAATTGTGGCACTTTGAGCTCCCGTGCGCGGGGCCCAGAGACTTCAAACTGAATGCGCAGGGGATAGGGCTTGCCTGCCAAGCCGCGCTCAAGGACGCTCACCCCATCCAGCGAAAGCACCTTGAGCCGAGGCTCGAGAGAGTCAAATGGCACAATGGCCCAGGA
>JAPWUW010000108.1 GCA_028275325.1 Anaerolineae bacterium
CAAGCCCTGTGGCCGCAGCTATGCCCAAAGCGCTCCGCACCAGCAAGGGCGTCGCCACGAGGAGTATGGCGCTCGTCAGGCCAAAGCCGCCAAACGCGCGCCAGAGCGGCGGCAGCTCTGAGGCCCCCGGGAGCGCTTCTGTCTCTTGCGCTCGCGGGTTCTCGCGCTGCAGGATGCGCACCCCCGCAACGTAGGCGGCGACCAGCACGAGCGAATCCGCCCCCACCCAGCCAAGCCTCACCTCAAGCCGGGCCAGGATGAAAAAGGCGGCCAGGCCCTGCAGCAGAGTCGCCAGGCTGGCAGTGAGCGCATGCCGCAGGACAACGCGCCTCAGGATCCGCGTCTGCCTGTAAGCCATATCGAGGATCCCGAGGAGCAGCATGTTGAACATGCAGCTGCCGAAAAGGTTCCCGGCCGCCATATCGGGTGACTGCTGACCCAGTGAGCTGATGATGGTAAGTAACTCCGGCAAGGAGGTGGCACCCGCCAGGAGGAGAGTGCCGATGAACATCCCGCCAAGCCGCGTGCGGATGGCGATGATGTCCGCATACTCAGCGAGCTTGTTGGCGGCAAAGACCAGGGCTGCCGCACTGAGGACAAACTGCAGCCAGATCAACTCCGCCCTCCCCCGCGCTTTGGCAGCCCCCGCACGACTGAGAGCGGCCAGGCAGCGAAGATGCCAGTGTTGGGTTCCTCCAGGCTGCCAACCACCCTCTCTGTGGCGGCAAGGCAAGCTTGCACCTTCCCTTCATCAGGAACCACCGCAAAAAGCGTATAGTGCCATTCCTCGCATTCGTCTGCTATGCGGGCAAAGTCGAAGCGCGCATGCAAGCGCAGCCTGCAGGAGCGGATGCGCTGCATCCCGGTGCTCTCAAGCACCGTGGCGCCGGTGATGCCGGCCTCGCTCCACGCGTCCAGAACGCGCCCGAGCAGCGCCGCGTCGTCCAGCACGAGCATGACCATGAACACCGCCACCTCCGAGAAAGCTATACCGCTTCTTCCTTTGACTTGCGTTGCGACGAAGCCTATACTGGCTCAATGACTTGGGCAAAGAGCTTTTGCCGCTCGGCAGAGCAGAAGAAGAGGCAGGAGATGGGCCTGGAGTTCCCCTTGAGAGAGGCGCTCACCTTCGATGATGTGCTCCTTGTGCCGGGCAAGTCCGCGGTCATGCCGGCTGAGGTCTCGTTGCGGGCGCAGGTGACGCGCGAGCTCTTCATCAACATCCCCATCCTCTCAGCAGCTATGGACACCGTGACCGAATCGCGCATGGCCATTGCGCTCGCGCGGGAGGGGGGCCTGGGTGTGATCCACCGCAATATGAGCATTGAGCGCCAGGTCGAGGAGGTGGACAAGGTCAAGCGCAGCGAATCGGGCATGATCGTGGATCCGATCACGCTGCCGCCCACCGCCACGCTCGCTGAGGCCGAGGCCATCATGAGCCGCTACCACATCTCCGGCGTCCCCATCGTCGCCGAGGGCGGCCGCCTGGTGGGCATCCTCACCAACCGAGATATCCGCTTCGCTGAGGACCTCAGCCGGCCAGTGAGCGAGTACATGACGAAAGACAACCTCATCACTGCACCGCTTGGCACGACGCTCGAACAGGCCAAAGCCATCCTGCAGAAACACCGCATCGAGAAGCTCCCTCTCGTGGACGAGCACTTCATCCTGCGCGGCCTCATCACCGTGAAGGACATTCAAAAGAAGCTCGATTACCCCAACGCTGCCCAGGATTCCCGTGGCCGGCTCCTCGTGGGCGCAGCAATTGGCGTGCTTGGAGATGCAAAGGAGCGCCTGGATGCGGTGGTGAAAGCAGGCGCGGACGTGATCGTCATCGATACTGCCCACGGCCACTCCGCTGCAGTCCTGGCCATGACCGAGTATGTGAAAAGCCGGTACCCCAATGTCCAGCTCGTTGCCGGCAACGTCGTCACCAGGGAGGGGACGCTTGACCTCATAGCGGCGGGGGCGGACGCAGTGAAGGTTGGCGTCGGCGCCGGCTCAATCTGCACCACGCGGGTCATCGCTGGCGTTGGCGTGCCGCAGATCACGGCCATAGCGGAGTGCGCTGCGGCCGCGCGCGAGAAAGGCGTGCCCATCATCGCCGATGGCGGCATCAAGTACTCCGGCGATATCGTCAAGGCGCTGGCTGCCGGAGCCAGCACAGTGATGCTTGGCAACCTCTTGGCGGGGCTTGAGGAAAGCCCTGGGGAGGTCGTGCTCCTGGAGGGCAAGTACTTCAAGGATTACCGCGGGATGGGCTCGCTGGGCGCGATGGCTGGCTTCGCGCGGGATCGCTACGCCATGGGGGAGGAGCCAGTCCTCGCCAAGCTCGTCCCGGAAGGTGTCGAGGGCCGGGTCCCCTACAAGGGCAAACTCGCCGACTACCTGTACCAGCTGCTTGGCGGTGTGCGCTCGGGCATGGGCTACGTCGGGGCCGCCACCATAGCGCAGCTGCAAGAGAAGGCACGCTTCGTGCGCATCACCAACGCTGGGCTGGCCGAATCTCACCCCCACGATGTGATCATGGTCAAGGAGCCGCCGAATTACCGCGTGTGGCAATAGCGGGCTCGGGCGGCCCTGCCCACATAAAAGGAGTCGCTGCAATGCTCATCGTCGATCTACCGCTTGAACAACTGCGGGTCTACAGGCCACCACTCACAAAGCAACCGGATTTCGATTCCTTCTGGCAGCGCACCTTGAGCGAAGCGCTCTCCCAGCCGCTTGAGCTCTCGCTTGAGCCCGTCGAGTACCCGGTCCCAGAGGTCCGGCTCTTTCGGGCGCGCTTTGCCGGGTTTGGCGGTGGCCAGTGCGTCGCCTGGTACATGCACCCCAAGTCAGTCCCTGCCGGCGGCTTGCCCGCGCTTGTCTTCTACCACGGGTACAGCGGCAACAAGGGGCAGCCGCACGATTACCTCCGCTGGGCCCTGCAGGGCTATGCCGTGCTGGCCGTCGACGTGCGCGGGCAATCGGGCGAAAGCAGCGACGGTGCCCAGTACGAAGGTGGCCACGTCACCGGCTGGATGACTCAGGGCATCATGGACCCCTGGCAGTACTACTACCGTGCCGTCTACGCCGACGCCGTGCGCGCTGCAGAGGTCATGGCGAGCCTCCCCGAGGTGGATAGCCGCCGGCTTGGCGCCGCTGGCGTGAGCCAGGGCGGTGGCCTAACCCTTGCTGCGGCCGCACTCAGCGGCCGGTTCGCGCTAGCGCTCCCGGATGTGCCCTATCTCTGCCACTTCCGCCGCTCCCTCGAGATCGCCCAACAGGGCCCATACCTGGAGCTTGCCACGTACTTCAAGATCTACCCGGAGCGCGAAGAGGCCGCCTTCCGCACCCTCTCCTACTTCGACAACATGAACCTGGCGGAGCGCATCACATGCCCGGTCCTCATGAGCGTCGGCCTCCAGGATCTCATCTGCCCGCCTTCAACGATCTTTGCCACCTACAACTACATAGCCTCGGCAAAGAAGGAGCTCGCGGTGTACCCCTATCACGGGCACGAGGTGCCACCCGTGCACGTGACGGAACAGATCCGCTGGGCCAACACGATCCTCCGGGGCGTCCTCTGAAGGGTGCCCCAGCGCCACCGCACTCATGACTCCTGAGCTGGCGGCGCCTGCAGGAGGTCGCGATGCTGGGTTCTCAGAGGGCCGAGGAGCGCATCGGGGTTTCCACGCATTTCCTGCCTGCCACCAATGGGGAAACCCTCTGGCAGGCGATTGAGATGGTCGCGGAAGCAGGGTTTGCGGGCCTTGAGCTGGTGCCCAGCCTGGATCAGGCTCAAATCGGTTACCCAGCCAATCATCCCAACGTCGGCCTGGACCTCTTTGAGGCGACCGACGCACAGCTTGAGCAGCTTCGCCAGGCGCTCAAGGCCTTCCGGTGGGTGACGGTGCACGCCCCTCACCTGGATTGGAACCTGGCCAGCGCAAACCGGCACCTGCGGCGCCTCACGCGGGATTATTACCTGCGCTGCTTTGAGCTTGCGGCGGAGCTCGGCGCCATTGCGCTCACCTTTCACCCGGGCAGCCAGACGCGCGGTTACATCCGCCCCCGCGAGGAGATCTGGGAACACAACCTGGCCTTTGCGGCCGAGATCCTGCCAAAAGCACAGGCCATTGGCCTGCCCGTGGGCTACGAAACCGGCGGCCTCGATGAGCTCAAGTACGTTGCGGATCGGCTGCCGGGCTGGGGCATAAACCTTGACATCGGCCATGCCTACATGATTGGCGGCAGCGATGCCGCCTTCCGTGCCTACCTGGAGGAGTTCCGCGGCCGAATTGTGGAGGTTCACCACAACGGTGTGAACCACTACTGGGGCGGCTACATGGAGCACCAGCCAGCGTCACTTAACAACGTCATCGACTACCAGTTCGTCTACACTTGGCTGCGGGATGCCAGCTACGACGGTCCAATCGTCTGCGAGCTCCAGGGCAATGACATCCGCCAGGTCCTGCGCCACTGCCGCGAAGCCAAGCGCCTCATCAAGCTCCTGTGGGAGGGAGAGATAGCCCTAGAGCGCAGATGGTTGCCTTAAGGGCGATCGTCGCCAGGCCCTGCCCAGCGCTCAACTGAGGGTTGGCGCCTGCCGCCCGGGCCCCAGGAAGCCGGGCTCCTCCAGAGCATGGTTTGGCTTCCGCGCAAGCCATCACGCCTTGCGGCGCATTGCTAAGACCTTTATAAATAAATGACGCTAAACCTCACCTCGAGGAGGGTCGCCGTGAACGGTCAGGTCCTGACAAGACGCGCTTTCCTGCGAGTTTTTGCGGTCACTATGGCAGGCATTTCGGCCGCAGCGCTGAGCTCTTGTGCACAGGGCACACCAGCGCCTTCCACCGCCACCGCTGTCCCCGCCGAGGGCGGGACTCCTCCACCGGCAGCCGCCGAGAAGGTTTCGTTGCGTTTCTGGTCCCACAGCAACCCAGCCTTCGTGCAGGCCAACGAGGAACTGATCAAACGCTATGCCGAACGCAGGCCTGAGGTTGAGATCAAGTATGAGTACTTCCCCTACAGCGAGTTCATCCAGACGATCCAGACCTCAATGGCTGCCAAGAGCGAGGCCGACGTAATGGAGATGTTTGGCAGCTGGGTGCAGTCCTACGCCAAGGGTGGGACTCTGGCCGTCACGCCCGATGACATCGTAACTGTGCCGCAGGCACACGAGCTCTTCTATGCCGCGCCGCTCGATGGCTACATGTGGGAGGGCAAGCTCTACGGCCTGCCCAACGAGTACAACCTGGAGAACGGCGGCGTCCTCACCAACAGGCGCATGTTTGAGGAAGCGCAGCTGCCGTACCCGCCCGACTGGAAGGCTTGGGAAGAGCTCGTCTCCGACGCCAAAAAGCTCGTCAAGTACGATGGCGAGGTCATGACCGTCGCCGGCTTCCACTACATAACAGGGGATGGCCTCGGCTTCCTTTTCTGGGAAGGCATTCTGGAGCGCGGTGGCGATTACTTTGCGGCGGACAAGATCCACCTCAACCTCGCCTCGCCAGAGGCCGAGGAAACGGTGCAGTGGCTTGTGGACATGGCCACGAAGGACAAAGTGGTGGATCCCTTCACCTTCAACCTGGAATCCAACTGGGTGGGCGACGCCTTCTTCCAGAGCCTGGTGGCTATAGGCTACATTGGCCCCTGGATTGTGCCCGTGGCCCGGATCAATCACCCCGATTTTGCCGACCCGTGGGATTACGTCTCGTGCCCGCACTACGGCGAGAAGATGTCCTTCGCCGCCGATTCCGGCTGGGGCAAGGTCGTCTCGCCCAACAGCAAAGCGCAACGGCAAGCGTGGGAGTTTGCCCAGTTCTCCACCATGGACGAGACCAACGCCCGCTTCTGGAACGTGACCACTGGCACAGTGCCAGCACTCAAGAAGGTGGCTGAGGACCCGACCCTCCTGCAGGACATGGACTGGCTCGGGCCAAGCCTGAAGGTGCTGCCCTACGGCCGCTACGTCGGCTACCTCCACGACCGGGATTTCATCTGGTACAACGTCATTGCCACGCGGCTTGTGGAGACGATGCAGGGCCAGCACACCGTGAAAGAGTGCATCACCATCATGAACGAAGAAGCCAATGCCATGATCGACAGCAAGATCAAGGGCTAGACACCAAGGCAGCCCGGGCTGGTGGATCTGGCAGCTCGGGCTGCCCTTTCATCCGAGGGAGCAATGGCCACAGCAATCGCACGCCGAACAGGCAAGTTGCAGCGCTCGCAGCGCGTGTTTGCCGCCTGCTCGCTGACGCCGATCATGCTTTACATGATGGCCTTCACCTTGCTGCCCATGATCTGGGCCGTCATCATAACCTTTTACCGCTATAGCCCCACCCGCCAGGGGGCAAACTTCCTTGGGCTCGGCGGCGGCAACCCCTTTGTGGGCTTTGCAAACTACCTCGATCTCTTTGCCGATACGCCAACCGGCCGCCTTTTCCGCCTGGCCGTCAAGAACACGTTCGTGTTCGCCCTGCTTGTGCTGCCGCTAAACCTGTGCATCACGCTGCCCCTTGCCGTCCTCATCGAATCTGTGAGCGAGCGGCTCAAAACCGTTTTCCGCACCATCTACTTCCTGCCGACGGTGACCTCTCTTGTGGCCGTGTCGCTGGTCTGGGGCGTGATCTATAACCCCACATTCGGCCTGCTCAACCTTGTCCTGCGTTCTCTCGGGCTCAAGGGCATGGCCTGGCTTTCCGACGCGCAGACCAAGGTTCTGGGCGTGCCGCTGCCCATGATTTGCCTCGTCGTGACGTACGTCTGGCAGGATATGGGCTACAACCTGGTGATCTTCATCGCCGGCCTCCAGAGCATACCTGAGGTCTTCAAGGAAGCTGCTCTCGTCGACGGCGCAACGAGCTGGCAGCGGTTCCGTTATGTGACGCTGCCGCTCTTGCGCTCCACCCTGACCTTTGTCATCGTCATGACCATGCTTTCCTCCTGGCAGGTGTTCGTCATTTTTTACGTCATGACCCGCGGTGGGCCGGGCAATGCCACGCGGACACTCGTCCTGCACATTTACGAGACGGCCTTCCGCCATCAGGAGATGGGCCTTGCCGCAACGATGGCCATGGCTCTGTTCCTAATAATCCTTGTGACGACACTCATCCAGCTGCGGTTGCTGCGCAAGGAGTGGGAGTACTGAGATGGCAGCTACCAGAGGAGCCCTCATCGCGCCGCGAGCACGCGCCAAGACGAAGGCGGCATTTCTTGTTCGCATCCGCCTGGGGCGCGCGCTCACCTACGCCATATTGAGCTTGGGCTGCTTCTTGACGCTCGTGCCGTTCCTGTGGATGTTGGGGACATCGTTCAAATCCTCCACGGAGATCATCCGGCTGCCCCCAACCCTCATTCCCGAGAAGCCCACCTTGCAGGCGTACCGCACCATCGTTACCGACCCGAGGGTGCCCCTGGCGCGCTTCTATTTCAACAGCACGTTCGTCACCACCATGGTTGTGGGCATGGTGCTCTTCACAAGCTCCCTTGCCGGTTTCATCTTCGCCAAGTACCGCTTCTTCGGTATGAACCTTCTTTTCACGCTCATCCTGGCGACGATGATGATACCCTTCCAGGTCACGATGATCCCGGCGTACTTGATCCTCACCAAACTGCACCTCACCGACAGCCTCTGGGGCCTCATCGTGCCAAGCGCCACTAGCGCCTTCGGCATTTTCCTCATGAAGCAGTTCATCGAGGGCATCCCGACGGAGCTCCTCGACGCAGCGCGCATCGATGGGGCTTCAGAGCTCGGCATCTACACGCGCATCATCCTCCCCCAGATGGGCCCAGCGCTGGCCACGCTCGGCATCTTCCAGTTCATGGGCACATGGAATGACTACCTCTGGCCGCTCATCGTGATCACCACGACAGAGAAACGCACGCTGCCCATCATGCTCACTTGGTACAACTCCCAGCATGGTGCGCGCCAGGATCTTTCCATGGCCGCCTCCGTCATGGTCATCCTGCCCATTACCGTCGTCTACTTTCTCTTCCAGCGGTGGATAGTCCAGGGAGTGGCGCTGACGGGGTTCAAGTAGGCAACGAGGGGTAGCTCGCAGCCAGGGCAGAAGCGCCCGTGGCCCCTCGCGCCCGATTCTGGCGCAGCGCTGCCGGCGGGTGGCCTCGCGGTGAAGCCGGCAAGCCGCAGGTCGGCCTTGAGCACTGCTCGGCCAGATTGCGCCAGGCGCTGCGCTCAGCGCCTTGCGCTTGCCATCGGGCGAGCGGGCTGTTTTGACAAGCCCCAGACCGTGCTCTTAGATTAGCTTTTCTAAGG
>JAPWUW010000109.1 GCA_028275325.1 Anaerolineae bacterium
TAGGCGTGGCGAAGTGGGGCGGGGATTACCAGTGTCCCGCGCTTGCCAATGCGCACCGGCCTTGCCTTCAAAGCTTGCCTCCTCTGAATCTCAGAGTATCAGGCTGGTTCACGGCATGCAAACTGGGTGGCTGAACCTTGGCCCAAAGCCACATGCCCCGCAGGGAAGACTCCCCGTTCATGGCAGCCAGAATCAGAACCGCAAGCAACGACCCAATGGGGTAGCGACGTCCCCGCCTGCCCCTGACCGGGTCCCACCGTCTGAGGGCTGATGTCAGATCGTCAAAGCGACAGCCAGATAGCCAGGCACAGGCAGCTAGGGGATTTACCTCTACTCAGCAGTCCTGACGAGCACAAGCAAAGTATGCTCGCCGCCCCTGAAAACAACGTCCAAAACGCGGCCATGCGCCCCGGCGTAGATTGGCTCGCGCGTCTGCGGGTCCCAGCCGATGACAGTCTCCGGCGTCACCTGGTCGCCAACTCGCAGGGAGCAGCGGCTGGCCTCCACCTTGAAGGACCTGACAGAAAGCTGCTCGCTATCACTTCGCACTGACATTGCGGCTGACTCCATTGGTGTTCTGGTGGCCAGGAAGATCAGCCCACCTACTATGGCAGTGAAGGGGGCTACCGTGACCAGGCCAAAACTGCCGACAACCGTCTTGAGCACCTCGGCGGAGACGTAGTTGGTGTTGAGCAGGTTGAGCGGCGGCACGCCCTGGGCCATGAACACCATCAGCAAGGCCATGTAGCCGGAAACGTAGGCCATGAGCAGGGTGGTGATCATGGTGCTGGTCATGTTGCGGCCTACATTGAAGCCGGAGCGGATCAGCTCCCCTCTTGCAAGATCCGGCCGCTTCTGCACCACTTCGTTCATGGCCGTGGCCACGTCTATGGCCACGTCGACTGCAGCCCCGGAGGCGCCAATGAATACCGCGGCGATGAAGAGGCGGTTCAGGTTGAGAAACTCAAAGCCGCTGTAGAGCAGGGTCTCCGAAAAGGGCTGCACCGCCCCGTGCATGCGAAAGTGAGGCAGCAATACAAGCGCCAGGACGCAGGTGAGAAGGATCCCCAGGAAGGAGCCCAGGAAGGCCACCAGGGCTGTGCGATTGATGCCGGCCACCAGAGTCAGGGTGACGCCGCTGATGCAGGTCACCACTACCAGCGCCAGCGGCACTGGGTCGCGCCCTATGAGGATAAAGGGGAAAAGCACCTTCCACATTAGAAGCAGGGCGACGGCAAACGAGAGCAGGGCCCGCGCCCCCGTGGACCCGGCAAAGGCGATGAGGAAGACGGCAAACACGGCCACCAGGGCTGCCTGAATGTCCAGGCGGTAGTGATCATAGGCCGTGGCGGACAGAACTGATTCCCCATCCTCGTCCAGGACGAGCAGGGCCGTGTCCCCCTCGCGGAACATCTTGTCCGTCTCCATCTTGCCGAGCAATGTGTTGTGCGCCGTGACGACCTGCCCGGCATGGGGGCCTTCCAGTATCTTGACCCGCAGGGTCTGCCCACCGGCCTTCACTATGCCGTACTGCCGCACCCTGGAGTTGTCGACCTCGAGCACCAGGCCGCGCACTCGCTCCACCTTCTGGGCGTAGGGGCTGCTAAACGGGCTGGGCATGGCAAGGAGGGCCAGGCCAACAAGGGCCATCAGGAGCGCAAAAGCGTTGTGGCGGTTGTAAAGCGCACGAGCAAATCGCTGCAAAGTCTCTTTCATAGCCACAAACCTGCCATGAGCGAATGCACGGGGGCGAGCTTTCGCTGCGCCCCCGCCTGCAAACTCCTCCACTAACTACATGCCCGCCGCTTTGAGCATCTTGGAGAAGATCTCGGTCTGATCGTAGTAGCCGTTGAACTGCTCTGAGCCCACTCCCAGGGCAGAGACCTGAACGGGCGTTCCAGTGTGCGAGTACGAGGTCCAACCGATGCCGGCCTTCTGGTTGAGAATGGTCGTGCACTTGACGGCCAGCGGCTCGTAACCGCCGTAGAGGAGGTAGGTGTAGTCGTCGCTCGCGCGCTCTTCCTTGCCGAGCATGGAGTTCTGGAAGGCCTCCTTCAGCACCTCAAGCTCAAGGTCCGTGAGGGCCATGCTGTAGCGCAAGGTCCTCTCGGCCTCTTTGGCCGCCTTCTTGGCCTCGTCGGTGGCCCCTTCCGCCTTCCCGGCCTCAATGGCCTTTAGCAACGCCGCCTTCTCCTCCTCCGGCAGCACGTAGAGGCCAAAGGCTTCCTCGATCAGGGGCAGCACGTCTTCGAACTTGGCCGTCTCTAGCGTGTGCGTGGCCTTGTACTCAGCCAGCTTCTTGGTGAACTCCAGATAGCTCATCGTCTGGTGCTGAATCTTGTCCATGAAGCTGGCATAGCGCGTCCCGGCATAGCCTATGCTCATGCCGCCGGTCTCGTGGTCGCCCGTGACGATGATGAGGGTCTCGTGCGGGTGCTGCTCGTAGAACTTGACAGCCTCGGAGATGGCGGCGTCCAGGGCCAGCGTGTCGTGGATGGAAGCGCCGGCATCGTTGGCGTGGCAGGCCCAGTCTATCTTGCCGCCTTCGACTATGATGAAGAAGCCATTGGGGTTGTACAGCAGCTCGATGGCCTTTGCCGTGTACTCGGCTATGGTGACATGGCTGCTATCGTCCTGATCAATGCTGTAGTACATGGCAGCATCTTCGTCCACTAGCTCGTTCATGGCAATCACCTTGCCCACGCCCGGCTTCAGGGCCTCGAGGGCCTGCCGCCCAATGGCGATGGTGTAGCCGTTCTGCATGGCCACTTCCAGGGGATTGGGCTGGCCTTCTTGCCTCTTGAAAGCGCCCAGCATCTGCCCGCCGGCGAAAAAGTCGTAGCCGGAGTTCACAAGCTGCATGGCGATGTCATAGAACTGGTTGCGGCTTTTCACGTGGGCGTAAAAGGCTGCTGGAGTGGCATGATCCAGAGACACCGTGGTAAGGATGCCGATCTTCCAGCCCTTGGGGGCGAGAATCTCAGAAATGTTCTGGTAAGGCGTCTTGCCGGTGGGATCCATGCCGACGACGCTCGAGGCCGTCTTGAAGCCGGTGGACATGGCCGTGGCCGTGGAAGCCGAATCAGGGATCACACTGGTGAGATCGTACGTGGTGATCATGCCCTGAGCTGGAAATGTGTTCATGAGCAGCCTGCTCTCCTCCGGCCTGCCGGCGCCCTTGAGAGATGCCAAATACAGCTCGGCGGCATTGCGCTGGGCCACCCCTAGCCCATCGCCAATGAAAAGAAAGATATATTTGGCAACCTTGGGGGCTTGAGTCGCTTCAACCGCTTGCAGGCTCATTTCAGGAGTGACGACAACCGTTTCCTTGATGACCTCTGGCGGGGAAGTGACGACCACCGTTTCCCTGATGACCTGCGGCGCCACGCCGGCGCAGCCGCTCACCATGCCGATCAGGATGAGGATGCTCAAAAGAACGCTCAATGTCTTCCTCACGTCTTGTCCTCCTCGGGGGGTTAAAGATTTCTCATGCGCTTTCCGTCACTGCCATCTCAAGAGATCGTTCAGTCAAGCCGATGCCTTCCACCTCCTGCGCTAAAAATGCGGCAGCACAACGCCTACCTCTGGGTCAAATATGGCACAGCATCTTTGAGGCCGCTTAAACAACTTGTCGTGGAACTGTTCGCTTTTTGTAAGGAACTTGTAGCGTACAGGAGCGCTGCAGCCCCGGGAGCTTCACCACCACACATCAGGTAAGGCCAAGGGCGGCTCAGGCCAAAGAGGTCTGGTGCCCCTTGATGGTCACAACGAGCGGCAAAAGGATTGTTCGGGCTCAGCAGTTGCCCGCTCACTCAAGCGCGAGGGCGGGTGCAATCACTGCCGCGTACCAGTGCCGCTTTCAGGGGAAGATGCGCCGGGCGCGGCGCAAATCCCTCCTTCGGCAAGGACTCTTCCGACCAACGGGGAGCTCAGCTCGTCTGGCTGCAGGTGGTCCACCAACGATACCTCAGCAGTGCTCTAGTGGAGCTCGTGCAGGCGCCTGGGTGCATAGTGCTTTGGAATAGGGATGTGCGCTCGATCGACAAACTCTGGACGGTGTCGTGCGCTAGCGCTCGCGGCTGGCGGGTGCCCGTCTGCTTCTGCGCCGCACTGACGTGCTGGGCATATTTCCGGACCAGGGCTCTGTGGAGAGACTTGAGGGCCCTATCCTGATGGAAATCGATGACGAGTGGCAGGTGGGAAGGCGCTGCTTCAGCCGGGAGTCCATGCGCAAGCTCACTGAGCCCGAGCTAGAGCGCGCAAGCCCAGTGAGCCCGCTGCGGCTGGCACCAGTGCGCCGGCCGAATCGAACATCCAATGACACGTTCTCAGGAGGCGCCCAGCTTTTTACACCACTTGACAAGACGCAAACGCGGTTTGTATTCGGGCAGAGGACGCTTGCATTCTGCACCTGCGCTGGTTTGAGGAGGCGCGGCCCGTCCACCAAGGAACCGGCGCGAGGACGTTGGCTATGCCAGGGCTGCCAGCAATGGCTCGCATGCCACCGCCTTCAATGCGGTTCTGGCCCCAAAAAGCATCATAAGGAGGAAGCCATGTACTACCAGCACAGTGGTAAAGAGTTCCACAGTCAGGCATCGCCGTTGCACCATGTGCAACAAACTACTTGTTTCGTGCACCTTGTCTGCTTATCATTTACAGAAAGCTGGCGGGCCGACCGAGCTAGGCACAGTGGCTGCAACGTCTGCTGGAGCGCGGGGGCTCTTAGCCCAGCGGACGGTTACAGGGAAGTGGGGTTTTAGGGGATACGGGCGAGCCAGCATTTCTTTCTCAGTGGCTCTGCACCCAGCGGTTACCGGGCATTTGGGCGTGGGTATTGTCGCTTTTGGAGTTGGCGCGGGGTGTGCTTGTGCCGATCTTGGCTGTTGCAAAAGCGCTTATGATCCTCAAGTGCTTCTCTATACAGGAACCTGAACTATCTGTCTCGACGCTTGCGCAACGTCTGAACCTTAGCAAGAGCACCGTTTCGCGGCTGCTTTCAACTCTTGCCAGGGAGGGTTTGATGCAAAGGGATGAGGGCAGCGGCCGTTACCGGCTTGGGGTGGGTGTTGTTGAGCTGGCCGGCATTGTCCTGGATACCATTGATCCGCGGCAGGTGGCCTACCCACACTTAGTTGAGCTTGCCCGCATGTGCAGGGAGACATGCACTCTATCCGTTTTGGATGAAACTTATGTTGTCAACATAGAGAGGGCAATTGGATCCTACAATGTTTCCCACATTGGCTGGATAGGCAAGCGCATGCCTGCTCACTGCACTGCCGCTGGCAAGGTGCTGCTTGCCTATGCGCCACCGGAAAAGGTAGACAGTCTTTTATCGCAGCCGCTGCCGGCACTGACACCGAACACTATCACAGACCCTGAGTTGCTGCGCCGACAAATATCGGAAGCGCGCAGGAAAGGTTACGCCACGGCCTTGAGCGAGCTTGAGCCGGGCCTGGTAGCCATAGCAGCACCGGTAATGGACCACGAAGGCAAAGCTTTCGCCGCCGTCTCCCTTGCGGGGCCGTCCTTCAGATTATCTAACGACCACTTGCTGTCGCTGGGCAGATATGTGTGTTCAGCAGCAGCTGCTATATCCGAGAAGCTGGGCTACAGGCAAAGGTGCTGGGCCTAAGGCGCTTGTGCCTGTAGCAGGCCGGGGGCGGGTTGGCTGAGCTCCTGTCTCCTAGCTGCCAGCAACGCTGCATGTCGAGCAAAGGTCAGAGAGCGATAAAGTAGGTGCAATAAATTGGATTGGGCCCGTGCAATCGCCCGGGTTCAAGCTGGCCTCGGCATGGGGGCCAGAGTAATTCTGTATCACGTGGAGGTGAGAAGATGGCACGGCGTTTCCGGTTCAGGGAAAGGGATCTGAGGGCTCGTGACGAGCGCGTCAGGGCAGCCTACGAGTACTACCGTCAGGGAAAGATCGGGCGACGCGAATTCCTCCGCTTCTGTTCGGTGATGGGTGTATCTGCCGCCGCTCTGGGGCTTGCGGGCTGCGGCGGGGCGGGTGCGCCGCGCGAGATGCCGACCCCCCATACCGCTTCGCGAAGTGACCAAGGTTCCGGAGACTCTGCCGGCCGCGACAACGGCGGTGCAGCCTACGGCAGCAGCCCCAGAAACGGGCGTCAAACGCGGTGGCGTCCTGAGGACCACTTACTGGATCACCAACTTGCGCTTCAACGATCCGGCGATTGCAACGGACACTACTGTTGCCAACGTATACCGTCAGGTTTGCGACTGGCTGGTGCGCGTAGGCCCCGATCAGATCGTGAGGCCGGCGCTGGCCACCGAGTGGGTACCATCTGAAGATGGCAAGTCCTGGACGCTGAAGCTGCGCCAGGGAGTGAAGTTCACTCACGGCAAGGCTTTCAACGCCGATGATGTGCTCTTCACATTTAACCGCCTGCTGGATCCCGCCACAGCATCCGTGGTTGCCGGCTTGATGAACTACATCAAGCCGGGTGACATCGAAAAGGTGGATGATTACACAGTTATCTTCCACTGCAGCCGGGTCGTGCCGGATTTCCCTTACCACCTGCACGACTATCACTCCGCCATTTTGCCCGCCGATTGGACTGGCGACTTCTACGAGGCCCCCTGGGGCACTGGCCCATTCACCATCGTGGAGCACAGGCCGGAGGAGCTGCTGGTGTACAAGCGCCGCCCGGACTACTGGGATATCGCGCCGGATGGCCAGCCTTACCCCTACCTCGATGGCATGGAGGTGATTACATACGCCGATGAGACGGCGGTCCTTGATGCTCTGAGAAATGGCGAGCTACACATGATGATACCTTCAATAGCGAGCCTGCCGGCAATAGAGAAGATCCCCGGCGTATTGATAGATCACTGGATGAACGGAGCATACCGCGAGTTCGTCTTGCGCTGCGACAGCAAGCCCTTCGACGACCCGCGCATGCGCAGGGCGCTCAAGCTGGCAGTGGACCGGGATCTTTACCTCACAAACTTCGCTTACGGCTACGGCACCGTCGCTTACGACTCGCCCATAGCTCCCTTGAGCGAAGCCTACCCGCCGATCAAGCCCTTCAAGCGCGATGTGGAGAAGGCCAAGGCGCTTATGGCTGAGGCTGGCTACCCCGACGGTGTTGACCTCACCATAAAGTTACGCAACGTCGCCACTCAGGACGGAGTCTGGATACAGGAAAGCGCCAAGGAAGCAGGATTCCGCAGCACGGCACAGCCGTCTACCCCGCCGCCGATGACCACAACATCGTACAGCGCACTTGGCGCATGCTCGTTTGCCTGCATCATGACTGAGGCGCTCCGGTCGCCCAAGCAGGAAGGGCGACAGGACGCAGGAGATGGTATAGAGGTATAGACCAGTTATGCCGCGGCGGAAAAGATTGGCAAATCGCTTGCGGGGCCATGCAGCGATTTTCAGTTCACCGGTCCAATGCATCTACAGGGCTGAAGCCATTTGCGAGGCGGTGCCCTGCAGGTGGCTGGTGCGGGCTGCAGGTTGCTCTCCTGGCTGCAGCCCCGGGTGGCACGGCCAGAGCCTGAGCCCCGACCTAGGCTTGAGCTTCCCCTCTAACCGGACAGCGCAGTCCACTGTGGCCCACAAATGCACGAGCTTCTCTCCTTGCAGGCCGAACCCCAGATGTCTCTCGGAGCCGGCGATGAACTTGGCACGGCACTACCCGTGGACAAGACATCCATCTGCACTTGGCAGCCTTCGGGGGCGACGCCGCGCTCGCTCAGCCAAGGCCTGCACCGCCGCCTCCGTGGCCGCCACATAGCAAGCGAACACGCGGCGCTCAGACAAGTGCAGCCCCTTGGGCCGATAGGAAACCGCCGTGTTGAAAGCAGCGACCAAGGCCGCGGCCTGCTCAAAGCCAGTGCCCCCGATGTGCCTAATACGGGTACCTCGGCCGTTTCCCCCTTCTGGTCATAAAGCAAACTTTCTGCGCATGCCTTCCGGCGTCATGGAGCGCACACGGCCGAAAATGGGGCGCTCCGGGAAGGGGCGGTCGTGCAGGCCCAGGCACCAGCCCACCCCTGCGTAACTATTGGCGTCCCGACCGTCCAGCGCGTACTTGTTGTTCAGGTATAGGCCAACCCGCAGCGCCTCCTCCGGTCGCGCCGTCCACACCAGCAGCCGTTTCCCCCAGTACATGCGCAGGTAGTTGTGCATCCGACCTGTCCGCACCAGGGTGGACTGGGCCGCGTTCCAGACCGGGTCGTCCGTCCGGGCCGCCTCCAGATCCTCCAGGGCATAGAGGGCGGG